>NZ_JBFBCG010000141.1:0-9893 GCF_040683105.1 Streptomyces sp. NPDC051020
CGAAACTATGCAGAGCCACGAACAGCCGAAACCCCACGAAGGAGCGGAACAGCACGCATGGCTTCTGCATAGTCACGGTCTCGGCATAGGTCGATGCAGAGCAGGTCAACGCGGCCGTAGCGGGCGAATCAGCCCGGCTTTGCCCGCGGCTTTGTTGGGCAGGAAGCTGCCCGGCTGATCAGGGTCGGGCTTCGGTGCGGGGGCCCGGCTCATGTTGCGGATCCTGAGGTCTTCGTGCGCGATGAAGTCGTGTTCGCGTACGAGGTCGAGCGCGGTTTTGTGCGCGTGATCGAGGCGCTGGCGGCGGACCTTGCGATGCAGGGCGGCGACGTTCTCCACGGCCTTGCGGCGGCGTTTGCTGCCGCGCTTGCACCGGGACAGCGCCCGCTGAGCCCCTTCGAGCTTCCCCGCAGCCTTCCAGCCGTGACGCGGGTTCTCGACGAACCCGCCGCCCGAGTCCGCGAGGAAGTTGGCAATGCCCAGGTCGATACCGACCACGCTGCCGGTCGGGGGCGAAGCCTCGGGTGCGGCCTGTTCGGCGGTCAGCACGACGAACCACTTACGGCCCTCGCGCGTGACGCGCGACGGGAGCGACGTGGGCGAGTTGGCGGTCTTCTTGGCGGGGCGGGTGTCGGTGGAGGCGCGGGCCATTCTGCGGTGACGGATCTTCGCGGTGACGGGCTGTGAGGTGCGGCTGCGAATACTGGGCCACCAGCTCGTCCAGGCGTTGCATGGTGGCCTCGTTACGCGAGGCGACCCAGTCGATGCGGCCCTCGGGTATGCCCGCGAGTTCCATGACGGGGCGCTGGCCGGCGGTCGGCTACCGCGGTGTGGTGGCGAGGTTCAGGTCGGTGCAGGTCACTTCGGGGACGCTGGTTGTACAGCTCGGACAGGGCGACGGTGTACTCGAGGAGGGTGCGGGTGTGGAGCGTGCTGTAGGGCCGCACTCGGAATGTCCTGTTCCGATGTGCCGACCTGGTCTTTCTCAAAAACCTCAGATGCAGGAGATGGCACTTCTGACTCACCGCGTTGTCCCTTGACTCACTGCTCGACGGCAGCAGGCCGTGCAATTCGAAGGGGAGCAGTTGTCCATTCCTGTGGATAACCGAAGCGCGGTGGCGGGTTGGCGCCCTGGATGCCCTGTCGGTCGGCCGGCAATCCCTCGTTCGGCATGTGGCAGTCAGCCGGCCGGCAGCACATCCACGCCGAGCGCCGTAAGTTGTTCGACGACGGCGTTGTGGGGGTCGGCGTCGGTGATCAGTCCGCTGATCTTCTCCAAGGGCAGAACGCGGAACCGCGATGCCGTACCGATCTTCTCGGACGAGGCGAGGACGTAGGTGTCCGCGGCCCGCGCGGCCAGGGCGCGCTTCATCGCGGCCTCCTCGGCGTCGCCGGTGGTCAGTCCCGCCTCCGGGTGCACGCCGGTGACGCCGATGAGGCACAGGTCGGCGGAGACGTTCTGCGCGGCCTCGACCGCGGCCGCACCGCAGGCGACCGCGGAGTGCTTGAAGATGCGGCCACCGAGCAGGAAGAGCTCGACCTGCGGGTGGTCGAGCAGGGTGGCGGCGATCGTCGGACTGTGGGTGATCACGGTGCAGGCCAGGTCCTGCGGGAGCGCGTGGGCGACGGCCAGGGCGGTGGTACCACCGTCGAGGATCAGCGCGCCGCCCGGCCGGACCAGCCCAGCAGCCACCGAGGCGACCTTCCGCTTGCCGCCGGGGGCCACGGTCTGCCGGGCGACGTAGTCCGCCACGGCCGGGGAAACAGGGAGTGCCCCGCCGTAGACCCGCTGACACAACCCCTCCGCCGCGAGATCGCGTAGGTCGCGTCGCACGCTGTCCTCGGAGATCCCCAGTTCGGCAGCGACGTCCTTGGCGACGATCTTGCCCTCGTGGGCGAGCAGACCAAGCAGGTGGTCACGGCGTTCAGCAGCCAGCATCCGCACTCTCTCCTGTTCTTGCACGTTTCTGCATGTATCTTAGCGCCCCATGACGAACAAGCCCATGCTCATCCTGATCGCCGGGCCCTACCGCTCCGGCACCGACGGCGACCCGCAGGCCATGGCCGCCAACCTCGCCCGCCTCGAAGCAGCCGCCTGGCCCGTCTTCGCCGCCGGCCACCTCCCCGTGATCGGGGAGTGGATCGCCCTGCCCGTCCTGCACTCAGCCGGCGCGGGCCCCACCGACCCCCTCGCCGACCAGGTGCTCTACCCGACCGCCGGCCGCCTCCTCGCCCACTGTGACGCCGTGCTGCGCCTGCCCGGCGACTCCACCGGAGCCGACCAGGACGTCGCCACCGCCCGCCGCCACGGCCTGCCCGTCTATCACGACGTGGCCGAGATCCCCCGCCGCACCCCACAGGAGACCGCGTGACTAGCCGCCCCGGCATCGACACCCCTGACCACCGCGGCCGCACCGGCCTCGACCTGGCCGGACGCGACCTGGACCGCAACCCCGGAGTGATGGTCCGCGACGTCGAGCTCACCTCCCAGGGCTGGCATGTGCTGCGCCGCACCACCTTCGACTACCGCCGCCGCGACGGGCGTTGGGAGACCCAGCAGCGCGAGACCTACGACCGCGGCAACGGCGCCGTCGTCCTGCCGTACGACACCGGACGTCGCTACGTCCTACTCACCCGCCAGTTCCGGTACCCGGCCTACGCCAACGACCACCCCGACGGCATGCTCGTCGAAGCGGCCGCGGGGCTGCTCGACGCGGACGACCCGCCGACCGCCATCCGGCGCGAGAGCGCCGAGGAACTCGGCGTCACGCTCGGACCGCTCACCCACGTCCTCGACGCCTACATGAGCCCCGGCTCCGTCACCGAGCGCCTCCACTTCTTCGCCGCTCCCTTCACCCCGGCCGACCGGACCGGGACCGGCGGCGGACTCGAGGAAGACGGCGAAGACATCGAGGTCCTCGAACTGCCCTTCGCGGAAGCCCTCGCCATGACCCGCGACGGGCGCATCACCGACGGCAAGACCATCCTGCTCCTGCAATGGGCAGCCCTGGACGGACCCTTCGCCCCCGCAGCGGGCAGTCGCTGACAACGCCGCCCCCAGGGTGAACGGACGGCACCGCCCCCGCACGACCGGAGCGATCGTGCGGGGCAACGGACCATCCAGGCCGGACCAGGTGACCGGGGACGTGAGGGAACCCGCCCGCCCACAACGGACCGGCCCCCCGGAGGGCCGTCACTGAACGGGACACGAAAGCGGGAACCCAGCGCATCCAACACCGTTCGGGATGCGCCCAGTACGCAACAGTGGGTCCAGGACTCACTCATGCACACTGGCCAGGAACGGTTGTCCAAGATGATGCACATCGGGGCGCCCTCGGGTCGGGCGGCGCCAATCGACTTCAGTGCGGCCAGGGTGCGGGTGGTGCCCTTGCGGCGGCGGTTGACGCCCCACAGTGTGTCGTCGACGACGAAATAGCAGCTGTGGAAGTAGGTCACGCCGTGGGTGCGGTGACAGGTCGCCGACAGACGGTTGGGGTTGCCCCGCTTCGCCCAGCAGGAGCCTTGGGTGGGCCGAATCCCGAGGGGCTCGAACTCATCGAAGACAAAGACCTGGTCCGGAAGCGCTTCAGCACCCTCTCGGCAACGGGGCGGATGAGGGCTGAGCGAAGATCAAGGGACGGCCGGGGCAGTGATCAGTTTGCGAGCCGTTGCCTCGGTCAGCCACTTCAGGGCCGGGCAGCGGCGATACGGGTGGGGGCCGGAGGCGGGCCCGGCTCACGCGGTCACCTTGGCGATGAACGCGGCGAGGTTCGCCACGGTCCGCTGGACCTTCTCCTCCAGGGTGAGGGACTCGTGGAGGCGTGCGCCGATGCCCGCGTCCTTCTTCCCGCGGACATAGAGGGAGCAGGCCAGGTCGCTGCACATGTAGACGCCGACTGAGTTGCCCTGCTGCCCGGCCTTCCCGGACCTCGGCGCGACCATGAGAGAAACGCCCCCGGTGTGGGTGGTCACACACACCGAGCACATGCTGCGTCGCATCTGCCAGGAGCCGACATCGGAGGAGCGCAGCTGGACGCCGAGCGGGCGGCCGTCCAGCTCGATCACAAAGTAGGCCCGATCGGGGGCCTGAGGATCTCGCCAGCCCAGGAAGTCCAGGTCGTCCCAGCACTGCTCGGCCAGGTCACGGGGGACGCTCAGTCGCTTGGCCTCGCCCTTGGTGCAGTTCACAAACGCGGTACGAATCTCTTGCTCAGTCAGCGGCTTCATAAAAGACACGCTAATTTGCCTAATTTGATTAGGCAAATGCATAATCATCGATGTCAGGGGGGGAGATGCGATTCGGAGGATGAACATGGCACGGGCCGGACGAGTAGGACTGACCACGGAGCGCCTGGTCCGGGCGGGGGCAGAGCTGGCCGACGAGGTCGGCTTCGAGCAGGCGACCCCCGCGGAACTCGCCCGGCGGTTCGGCGTCAAGACCGCGAGCCTGTACTCGCACGTGAAGAACGCCCACGACCTCAAGACCAAGATCGCCCTGCTCGCCCTGGAGGAACTCGCCGACCAGGTCTCCACCGCCGTGGCCGGGCGGGCCGGCAAAGACGCCCTGAGCGCTTTCGCGAACGTCTACCGCGACTACGCCCTCAAGCACCCGGGTCGCTTCGCCGCAACCCAGTTCCGGCTCGACCCGCAGACGGCGGCCGCCAGCGCCGGCGTCCGGCACGCCCAAATGACACGGGCGATCCTCCGCGGATACAACCTGGCCGAACCGCACCAGACACACGCGGTGCGGCTGCTGGGCAGCGTCTTCAGCGGCTACGTCGGCCTGGAGACCGCCGGCGGCTTCAGCCACAGCGCCCCCGAATCGCAGGAGAGCTGGACCGAGATCCTCAACGCGCTCGACGTCCTGCTGCACACCTGGCCCACCACCTCCTGACCAGGCCCTTCCGGCCGCCCCGCCAACTGACGCTCCAGATCGAAGAGGCCGACGAGATGAACACCGAGCACGACTGGACCACCACCCCCATCACCGCCGGCCTCCTGCGCGGCGCCCTCGACCTGGAGCGCACCGAACGCGGTGTACTGCCCCACCGGTTGCCCGCGCGCGCCCGGCAGCAGATCCCCGACGGCCAGCTGGCCATGGCGGAGTCACAGCCCTCCGGAGTGCGGCTGGCCTTCCGCACCCGGGCCACCGCCGTCGAGCTGGACGTCGTGGCCACCAAGCGGGTTTACGTCGGAGCGCCGCCACGCCCCGACGGGGTGTACGAGCTCCTCGTCGACGGGCGGCTCGCGGGCCGGACCAGCGCGACCGAGGGCGACACGCTCACCATCGACATGGCCTCCGGAACCACACAAACCCGGCCCGGGCCGGTGGAGACCCTGCGCTTCACCGGCCTGCCCGACGACGAGAAGGACGTCGAGATCTGGCTGCCGCACGACGAGACCACCCAGCTGGCCGCCCTGCGCAGCAACGCCCCGGTCCACACACCACCGCCCAGCGGCCGCAAGGTCTGGCTGCACCACGGCAGTTCGATCAGCCACGGCTCCAACGCCGCCACCCCAACGGGGATCTGGCCCGCCCGAGCCGCCACTCTGGGCAAGGTGGAGCTGGTCAACATGGGATTCGGTGGCAGTGCCCTCCTCGACCCGTTCACCGCCCGCACCATACGCGACACCCCCGCCGACCTGATCAGCATCAAGATCGGTATCAACATCGTCAACACCGACCTGATGCGGTTGCGCGCGTTCGGCCCGGCCGTCCACGGTTTCCTCGACACGATCCGAGACAGCCACCCCACCACCCCGCTGCTGGTCGTCTCGCCCATCTACTGCGCCATCCACGAGAACACGCCCGGCCCCAGCGCCCCGGACCTCAGCGCGATGAGCGAGGGGCGGCTGCGGTTCGTGGCCACCGGCGACCCGACGCAAACAGCTGCCGGGAAACTGACCCTCACCGTGATCCGGGACGAGCTGGCCCGCATCGTCCAGCAGCGTGCGGCCACCGACCCGAACCTGCACTACCTCCACGGCCTCGACCTCTACAGCGAGGCCGACCACGCCGAACTTCCGCTGCCCGACGATCTGCACCCGGACCCCGCCACCCACCAGCGCATCGGCGAACGCTTCGCCCACCTCGCCTTCGGCGAAGACGGCGCTTTCACCGCGAAGAACCACTGACCGACCGCCGGCCAGGAAGGGCACGCCAGCGCACCCGGCCGGCATTCAAAGTGCCGTGCGGATGCCGCAAGCCCCAGGCCGGTGTCCTCCGCCTCCGGCGACGCCGGTCCATACGCCGGTAACCCGGCCGCGTTCCTCCTGCGGGCAGGTGGAGGTAGTCACGGCGAGGGTGATGGCCGTAATCATCGCCGCGCCCACGCCGCTGAGCAGGCGTGCGGCGAGCATGACCTCCGCCGACGGGACGAGACCCGCGAGCGCGCCGGCGACGCCGAAGCAACCAGGTCGGTGATCAGCATGGGCTGGCGGCTCTGCCGATCGCCGATCGCGCCGAGCGGAAGCAGCAGTGCAGCCAGCGTGAGGGTGTAGACGTTGATGGCCCACAGGGTGGTGCTCCGCAAGGCGCCGAACGCGATGCCGAGGTCGGGCTGCGCGACGTTCAGCCCGGACACCGAGGCGATCACTGCCATCAACGCGACACAGACGGCGATCAGAACGGTGCGGAGCTGACGCTCGTCCGGTGCACCCCCGCCGTGGGCGGTACCGCTTGCTCCAACCGCTGCCGCCTGTCAATCGGCGCGACTGTGGCACGCGCCATGCGCTTCTGCTGCTTCGTACGGCTGCAGCCGTTTTTCTTCGCCGCTTCCTTGGCGGCCCGCCCGCAAGGCCACGCGCGCCAGGTCGACGCCGAACACGTCGCTCACGCCTGCTTTTCGATTCGGCCGTTGCGGGTCCGGGTTGTCCAGAGGCTGCCGCTACCACCCGTGACCGGCACCGTGCGGCAGAATGGGGCCATGAGCGTCGTCAAGATCAACGTACTGACCGTCCCCGCCGAGCAGCGGGAGACGCTGGAGAAGCGCTTCGCCTCCCGTGCCCATGCCGTGGAGAGCTCTGACGGGTTCGAGTGGTTCGAACTCCTCCGGCCAGTCGAAGGCACCGACAACTACCTCGTCTACACACGGTGGCGTGACGAAGAGTCCTTCCAAGCCTGGCTGGAGGGCCCCATGAAGACGGCCCACCAGGGCAGCGGCGCGGAGAGCGGCGAGCGCCCTCAACCAGCGGCGAGCGGGTCCACGCTGTGGTCCTTCGAGGTCGTGCAGCAGGCGGCGCCGACAAGCGCGTAGACAGGTCGTCACGGCCGGCAAAGCGCAGGCGGGCGAGTCCTTCGTCGCGAGGCCGCCGTCGATTTTCGGCAGGACGCCGTTGTGGCTGGCCGACTGGCAGCGGCACTGCACGGCGGGGCGATGCGGGAGATATTCGCGGAAGAGGGCGTGCTCAGGTGTAGGCCCCGCCGGTCGTCAGGTCGGCGGGGCCGGTGATCTGGTGCCTCAGCTGGTAGTCAATTGATCAGCATGAACCTGGAACTCGACGTTGCCGTCGGACGGCGTCGCAGTTCAGGAAGGGATGGCGTCAGACTCTGGCATCGCCGATCGCGTCTGGCAGCCTGGATTCTCCGGCTGCCAGACCGCAGGCGCCGATCAGGGAGCCCGGCAATGCGGCACGACGGTGAGCAGCCCGCTCGGGACTGTGCGCCGGGCGGCCTCCGGCCTAGCCAGCAGCCCGACGATGGTGACCGGCTGGTTGCAGTGGGGATAGCTTCGGGTGGTGGTCGGTTCCAGGGGATCCCGTTCAGGCGCCTGCCGAAGGCCGGATCGTGCTGCTCTGGCGATCGCGGGCTGGCCGGCGGCAGGTTGCGTGGAGGGGGTGCTTCTCCGAGCCTGCCAGCGTGGTCTGCGTCCCGGGGGGCTAGCCCCAAGGCCGTGAAGTTTGCGGCTGGGTCATGTCGTCAAGGTCCTGCGGGCGTGAGGATTTCGATGCTCGTGGTGGCCTTGTAGCTGGTCCGATCGATGCGGGGGCCTCGGGCCTGGTATGTGGAGATGGCGCGTTTGACGATGCGAGGGCTGACGCGCAGGCGGCGGGCGGACAGCAGGTCGGCCAAGACGTGCCGCCCGATCGCGCCGACCAGATCGATGACGGTGCCGGCGATGACACCCGTGGCCAGAACGAGCTGGTCACGGGCGGCCTGCCAGGCGATGCTGAAGCTGGCCCGGTCCGGGTCGATGCCCGCTTGTGTGCCGGTCGCGTCCGCCATCGCGGTCCGCAGCAGTTGGTAGACCACGAGCAGGGCATAGATCTCCTGGTCGATGCCTTCGGGGGTGCGGGCCCGCAGGACACGGCCCCCGAGGATAGTCGACTTCAGTTCCAGGTAGGCCGTTTCGATCTCCCAGCGCTGGTGGTAGAGCGTGGTCAGCTCGGCTGCCGGGTGGCGGTGGTGGTCGAGCAGGGTCGTGGCGAGCCGGTAGAGGCCGGTGTATTTCCCGGCGGTGGTGGTGATGGTGATCTCGCAGTCGATGACGCGGACGCGCAGGTCGCCCAGCGTGGAGAGGTAGACATCCGATGCAGAAAAACTGTCAAGCGGTATCCGCGAGTTGAGTGTCTGACGGGATGGGGAAGGCGATCGTTTCGCTGTACTCGACGCGGTGGGTCAGGCAGTAGTGGAGGCAGCCGAGCATGCGGTTGAAGAGGTTGCGCTGGGCTGCGGTGTGACGGTCTCCGGCCTCGCGGCGGCGGTCGTAGTGGGCCCTGGCGCCGTCGGAGTGGGTCAGGGCGGCGAAGGCCCACACGTAGCCGATGGCGGCCAGCCCCTGTTCTTGACCCGGCGGGCCAAGACGGCCACGCTCTTGCCGGAGGCCCTGGTGATCGGGGCTGAGCCGGCGTAGGCCTTGAGGCCCCTGGCGTCGGCGAATCGGGATTGGTCGTCGCCGATCTCGGCGAACACCCGGGCGCCGCTGAGCGGGCCGAGCCCTGGGAAGCTGGTGATGATCTCGGCGTCCGGGTGCTTCTCAAAAGACTCCACCGCGGCCTCGGCGAGGTCGTCGGCGCTGACGCAGGCGGCCTCCAGCTGCCGCAGCAGCGCGAGCGTCTGACGCCCCATGGCCCGTTCGACCAGCGGGAGTTGGTGCATCTGGGGCAGGCGGAGCGCGGTGTGGAGGCGGTCGGCCTCGGCGTCGATGGTGTTCTTGCGGCCGGCCTTCTTCAGCAGGGACCGCAGCTGGGCGCGGGTGAGATGGGCGGCCTGTTCGGGGGTGGGGGCGGCGGCCAGCAGGGTGCGGGAGATGGGGTGGCACACGCCCTTGCGACGGACGCCGACGGCGGCCAGGAAGCCGGGGAAGTACTCGCGCAGATGCGAGGTGAGCTTGTTGGCGGCCTGGGTGCGGTCCCATACCGCGTCTTGTTGGGCGCGGGCGAGGACCGCGACGGCCTGGGCGAGCTCGGAGTCGGCGGGCAGCTGGCGGTGGGCGGCGGCGTCCGTGCGCAGGATGTTCGCCAGCACCATGGCGTGCGGTGCGGGCGGCTCGGACCACAAGCGTCAACGATCCGATCATGTGATCGGTCACGATGCCGACTGCGAGCGCCGGCACCCGCCGGTCTTCTTTGAGGGCTTATGCCCGGGTACCGGGTGGGCGTCGTGCCGGTGCCGGCACTCGACACCGTGATGGCCGGTGGGCGGGAGGAGTAGCGGCTCGACTCTGCGTTCAAGGGATCCGCATCCCGGGAACCCGCGTCGAGTCCGCCGACAACCTCCCGCGTTCAGCAGCGGGAGCCGATGAGCCGCTCTACCTTTAAACGCTCACGGCCTGGGAGCCGTCGAGGCTTCTCCGGCCCTGAGGTTCCCCCGAGATGCGGACGGATGTGACGGCTGGTCAGATGGATCTCATGAGAGGACCTGTGACCATGGCTGCCCCGAGGAAATACCCGCT
>NZ_JBFBCG010000142.1:0-9814 GCF_040683105.1 Streptomyces sp. NPDC051020
CTCCCCGAACCAGGCACCCGGCAGCCACCAACAGCCACCGGGCACTCAGCCATGCCCACACCCACCCTGACCTGCTGCTATTTACGCGTCAGAGGCTCCCGTGTGCTCTCGTGTGCTCCCGTGCGTTCTCGTTTGTGAGAGATGCGTGAGACGAGGTGAGACAAAGAGTTTTCTGGTCGTCCTGGATCCTGGCGGGCTCCGGTGCGGCGGAACGCCCCGCTCGACGGGCCCTGCACGGAGCTCCGGCCGGGCGGACCTGCCCATCGACGCACCGGGGGCTGGGCGGATCTCCGCCCAGCCCCCACATCGCCTCGGAACGGGATCAGACGGCCGGCAGAGGCACAGTGCCGTACAGGGTCCAGTGGTCGGACTTGCCCGCAGTGGCGGAGACCGAGCACCGGGAGAACGTGTGCGGCGCGAAGATGTAGTCGAGTTTGCGCGTGGGGTTGCCGTTGGCGTCGGCGTTGGCGGTCGGCTTTCCGGTGCGCGGGGAGAGAAGCCCGTTCAGCTGGCTGCACTCCTGGTAGGCGTCGTAGACGGGACGGAGCGCCGTGCTCGGGCCGCCCTGGTCGACGGTTGCGTCCGGGACGGGCGGTACCAGGTTCAGGTCGCCGCCGAAGACGGGCCGGTGGCCCTTCGCCTTGAACGTGTTGGCGAGGCCCCGCAGCTGCACGGCCTGCTTGGTACGCCACGAGCCGTCGTTGTCGTCGTAGCCCTTGCCGGCGCTGAAGTGGGCGGTGCATGCCATCACCGCGCGGGACGGAATGGACGCGCACAGGGCCGTGCGCTGCTCCATGTCAGCGGGCGACGCGAGGTCGTACGGCCTGTACCAGTGTTCTCGTCCGGAACGGCCAGAGCGATGCCGTAGGCGCCTCGGTAAGTGACTGCCGACCGTCACGGGTCTAGAGCACGTCGCCCGTGACCCGGCTGCCTGTCGCAGGGGCTGGCGTCGCCGCCGCCGAGGCCACGGGCAAGACGCTGGGGCGCCCGGCCGCGCTCGACGAGGAGCAGGCGGCCAATGACGAATCTCCGGCTCAGGAGACCAGGTCGCGAGAGTAGCGCTTCAAGAGGGTGGTGAACCTCGATCCCGGCGCCGTGGCCGCCACCTCGGCCGCGTCGGGTGCTGTGTCCACGTCGCGCAGGAGTGGCAGGTCGCGCACCCGAAGGCCGGCCTCGGTGAGGCGGTCGCGCTGGGCGGCGCCGGTGTACGCGGTGGACATCGGGATGCCTCGCAGCAGCGCCGGGTCGGGCACAGCCAGGCCGAGCGCCCAGAACCCGCCGTCCTCCGGCGGGCCGAACCACGCGTCGCACTCCCGCCACGCGCGGGGATCCAGTACGGGGGCGAGGAGCTTCGGGGTGAGCTGTGGGGTGTCCATGCCGACCAGTAGGGCGGGGCCGTCCGCCACGGCGGCGAAGGCCGCGACCAGCCGCTCGTCCAGGCCGCCGGACGCTTGCGGGATCACCTCGATGCCAGGCGGCAGCCAGCGTCCGGGCGCGCCGTCCAGGAAGAGCACTCGGCGGCGGGCCGGGCAGCGCAGCGCGGTTTCGCGGGTGTCGGCGAGCGCCGCCTCCGCCAGCGCGGCCGCCTGGGCAGGGGTGAACGGCGGGGTGAGCCGGGTCTTGACGTGCCCAGGCCGCGGCTCCTTGGCGATCACCAACAGCGCGGTCAGTCCGACCGCGCTCTCGGGCGTCAGCCCGACCGGGCCGCTCACCGGAGTGCCCCGCCAGACGCCGCGGCGGCTCGCTGAGCACCGCGCGCATGTCGCGCACCGCGTACCAGGTCCCACGCCAGGTACCCGTGACCTTGGAACGGCCGGCGCGCGGGTAGTACGGCACGTCGACCTCGCGCATCCGCCATCCGGCGTCGGCGGCGCGGACGACCATCTGCAACGGGTAGCCCGACCTGCGGTCGGTCAGGAGCAGGTCAAGCAGGGCCTCCCGGCGGGCCACCCGCATGGGGCCGAGGTCGTGCAGGCGCAGGCCGGTGCGGCGCCGGATCAGCCGGGCCAGCTCGCGATTGGCGAGCCGGGCGTGCATCGGCCAGGTGCGGCGTGTCGTCGGCCTGCGCCGCCCGAGCACCAGGTCCGCCTCACCGTCCAGGACGGGCTGGGCGAGGGACGGCAGCAGCCCCGGGTCGAGGGAGGCATCGCAGTCGCAGAAGCAGACCACGGGCGCGGTGGCGGCGCGCAGCCCGGCCGCGCAGGCGGCGCCGAAACCGCGCACCGGCTCGCCCACGACGTGCGCGCCCAGCGACGTGGCGAGCTCGGCGGAGCCGTCGGTCGAGCCGTTGTCGACGACAACGGCGCGCCAGCCGGGCGGGATCCGCTCCAGCACCCAGGGCAGGGCGGCCGCTTCGTTGAGGCACGGGAGTACGACGTCCGCGAGGGGCCGATGCCTATCGGTCACGTCTTTCAGCGTACGAAGAGACATGGGATAGCGCGCCCGGATCTCACCTGATTCGCGCCGCCGCACCGTCTTCGATACCGGCTGGCGCGGTTCGGACGCCGGGCGCTTCCGTCCGATGAGGGCCGCAACATATCCGGCGGCTGCGGGTTCGAGGCTATCTCCCACATGTGTCCTACCGAGGCGCCGATGCCTGGCCGCGCAGGGGAGCCCTCGCGAACTCCCGCACGCCGTCGGCGAACGATACCCGGGGCAGCCAGCCGAGTTCCTCGCGCAGCCGTGACGAGGAGGCGGTGATGTGGCGGACGTCGCCCAGCCGGTACTCGCCGGTCACCACCGGCTCGGGCCCGCCGCAGGCGCCCGCGAGCGCGGTGGCCATCTCCCCCACGGTGTGCGGGCTCCCGCTGCCGACGTTGTAGGCGCGCAGCGTCCCTGCCGGGATCGCGGCGCCGACCGCGTCGAGCGCCGCCAGGTTGGCGGCGGCCACGTCGGCGACGTGGACGAAGTCGCGGCGCTGGCCGCCGTCCTCGAAGACCCGGGGCGGCTCGGCGCGCGCGAGCGCGGAGCGGAAGAGCGAGGCCACCCCGGCGTACGGGGTATCGCGTGGCATGCCCGGCCCGTAGACGTTGTGGTAGCGCAGGGCGACCGCCCGGCGTCCGGTGGCCCGCGCCCAGGCCGCGGCCAAGTGCTCCTGGGCGACTTTCGTTGCCGCGTAGACGTTGCGCGGCTCCGGCGGCGCGTCCTCCGACACCAGGCCGGGCACGAGCGGATCGCCGCAGCGCGGGCAGACGGGCTCGAACCGTCCGGCGTCCAGGTCGGCAACCTGGCGCGGGCCGGGCCGGACGGTCCCATGGCGGGCGCAGTCGTAGCGGCCCTCGCCGTAGTACACCATCGATCCGGCCAGGACGAGCTCGCTCACCCGCAGCCGGGCCATGGCCGTGAGCAGGACCGCAGTGCCCAGGTCGTTGCACCCCACGTAGGCGGGCGCGTCGTCGAAGTCCCGGCCCAGGCCGACCATCGCCGCCTGGTGACAGACCGCGTCCACCTCGCGCAGCGCCTCCTCGACCATCGCCCGGTCCCGCACGTCGCCGCGCACGAACGCGACGCCGGGCGGGAACTGCGGCGGCTCGGGGGGCCGCACGTCTAGCACGCGCACCCCGTGCCTGGCCTCGACGAGAGCCCGGACGACGTGGGAGCCGATGAACCCGGCCCCTCCTGTGACAAGGACGAGCATGCCTTCGAGGCTACGGCTGGATCTGGACACGCGGCGCCGCGAGGCCGTCCGGCGCGTTCGCGGCTGCCAGTGTGGCGGGTGTGGGAGTACGCACGCTCTGCGCCACGGCACTGCTCGCCGCCCTCGTTGCCGTCGTCGCCGCGACGGTCCGCTCAGGCGGTGATCTCGGCCGTCCGGCTGCGCTGCTGTACTGGTATGCCGCCGCGTGGGTGCTGTTCGCCGGCGCGGCGTGGGTGGTGCGGCGGGTGCCGGTGCGTACCGCCGTGGCGCTGATCCTGGCCGGCGGGATCGCCCTGTGCGTGGCGGCGCTGTCGGCTCCGCCGCGCACCAGCGACGACATGTACCGCTACGCGTGGGACGGTCGCGTGCAGGCCGCGGGAGTCTCCCCGTACGCCTACTCGCCGGACGCGCCACAGCTTGCCTGGTTGCGTGATCCGTGGCTCTTCCCCGCCGGGACCGCGTGCCGTGGGTGGGACCTCCACTCAGCGGCGGGCGTGTGCACGCACATCAACAGGCCGTCCGAACGCACGATCTATCCGCCCGTGGCCGAGGGGTGGTTCCTGCTGGTGCACGCCGTCTCCCCGGCAGGCGGGCGGCACAAGCCGATGCAACTCGCCGGTGCGGTGCTCGCCGTCGTCACGACGGTGGCGCTGCTGCTGGTGCAGCGGCGTACGTGTGGTGACACGCGGCGGGTGGCGCTGTGGGCGTGGTGTCCGGCGGTGCCGTTGGCCGCAGTCAACGACGCCCATGTGGACACTCTCGGAGTGCTGCTCATGGTGGCCGCGCTCGGCACGGCCGCGGGAGCACGCCGTGGAGCGCTGCTCGGGGCGGCGATCGCCGTCAAGCTGCTGCCCGTGCTCGTCCTTCCGGGCGCGCTGTCGGGGGTGCTGGCCCCCGGGCGTGGCCCGCGGGCCCGGAGGCGGGAGACGGCGAGCGTGCTGCTCGCCGCCGTTGGTGTCGTGGCGCTCGCCTATCTCCCGTACCTGCTGGCGTCCGGTTCCGCGGTTCTGGGTTATCTCCCCGGCTATCTGCGGGAGGAGGGGTACGAGCCAGGTGGCGTCGGCCGGTTCGCGCTGCTGCGGCTGGTGCTGCCGGACGCGTGGGCCGGTCCGGCCGCCGCCGCGCTGGTGGCGCTCAGCGCCTGGTACGTCCTGCGGCGAGGTGATCCAGAGCGGCCGTGGCACGGGGCGCTGCTGGTCACCGGCACTGCGCTGCTGCTCACCTCGCCCGCGTACTACTGGTATGCGCTGCTCGTCGTGGCCCTCGTGGCCATGGGTGGCCGATGGGAGTGGCTCGCCGTCGCTGCCGCGGGCACCGTGCTGTATGTCGCGGACGCACTGCAGTGGCACGGCGTTCAGGCCTCTGCGTACGGGCTGGCCGCCGTGGCGGTGCTCACCGGTGTACTCGTCCGGACGGCGGCGCGGGCGCGTGGCGGCGGAGACAGGCGGCGGGAGGGTGCGTGACGGCAGGCGTGTCGGCCACATCGGGCGCGAGGGGGTCATCGGTGGCGGCGTCTGAAGACGACCATCCGCAGGACGGTGAAGCGCACCACGGTCACCAGGGCGAAGCTCGGTGCGAGCACCAGGGTCTCCGCCGCTGGTGAGGCGGTGGGCCGGTAGTGGCGGAAGAGCAGGACAGCGCCTGAGGTGACCAGGTACGCCAGGACGAAAAGGCCACCCGCGGCCAGATGCGCCTGGAGGACTCGGACCGCGGACCCGCGAAAGGTCAGCCGGCGGTTGGCCTCCGTGTTGAGGACGGTGACGACAAGAAGGGAGACGAAATTGGCCAGGATGGGCGGCGACCAGTGGCGTAGAACCCAGTACAGCAAGGCCTGGGCCACCGTGGAGGCGACGCCGATCACGACGAACCAGAACACTTCCCTGGTCAGCGCGGCGCGGCCGGGCCGGGTGGAGGCGCTGCACCGTGCGCTGAGGCGTCGCACCCCACCATCATGAGGCCACCATGCGACCCGTCGAGCCGTGCGGAGCGCCGGTTCGACCGTTCGGCTGGCGACGGACACCCGCATGCACGCCAGACACGGAGAGCCGACCCGATCTGTGCCAGTTTGTAGCTGACGACTTGACAGGCACCGACGGTGCGGTGGGGTTCGATCCACCCTCCGAGAGTCGGCCCGGGGACAGTGGAGGCAGCCGATGGACAGTGGCGGACGGCAGCCGACCCCGGGCTCCGGCGGGCCGCAGCACCCGAGATCGGACGAGGGCCATGCGCAGGGGCGCCTCGAGCGCGTTCGCGCCGCCGTGGCGGCTCGCGCCGCCAAGGGGGCCGCTTGTATCCGGGCCCTCGTGCGGCGGGTCGAACAGACTCCTCCTCCCCCGGGGCCGTTCCGTCCCGGCTTCTGGCGCAGTCCGATCCGCGGGCCCTGGCTGACGTCCGTGTTCGGCTTGGTGCTGCTGATCGGCATCCCGCTGATCTTCGTCACCGGGATGCTCTCCTACGCCTCCTACAACCCGGGGCTCGACCGCATCAACGACCAGACCCCGGACAAGGGCCTGCTGGGCTTCTACCTCTTCGCCTGGCCCACCCATCCTTACTGGTTGTACCGGCTGACCCAGGGCGTGCACGTGACGCTCGGCGTGGTCCTCATGCCCGTACTGCTGGCCAAGTTGTGGTCAGTGATCCCGAAGCTGTTCGAGTGGCTGCCGGTCCGCTCCGTCGCCCACGGACTGGAGCGGTTGTCCCTGCTCATGCTGGTCGGCGGGGTGATCTTCGAATTCGTCACCGGCATCTTCAACATCCAGCTTTTCTACGTCTTTCCCGGCTCCTTCTACACCCTGCACTTCTACGGCGCCTGGGTGTTCATCGCCGCCTTCGTCGTCCACGTGTGCCTCAGACTCGGCCGGATGACCCGCGCCCTGCGCTCCCGCAGCCTGGCCGCGGAACTGCGCACCGACCTCGCTCACACCCGGCCCGAGCCCCCCGACCCCGACGGCCTGGTCCCGACCGCTCCCGCGCCGCCGACGATGACCCGGCGCGGCGCGCTCGCCCTGGTGGGGGGCGGATCGCTGCTCCTCCTGGTGGTCACCGCGGGACAGAGCATCGGCGGCTGGCTGCGCGGCACCGCCCTTCTCGCTCCGCACAACCGTACTCCGGGCAGCGGCCCGAACGGCTTCCAGATCAACAAGATGGCCGCTACCGTCGGCGTCACCCCCGCGCACGTCGGCCCCGGCTGGCGGCTGGAGATCCACGGCCCCGGTCCGACGCTCGTCTTCACTCGCGCACAGCTTCTTGCGATGCCCCAGCATGCCGCCGCGCTGCCGATCGCCTGCGTGGAAGGGTGGTCCACCCCCAACCAGCAGTGGAGCGGCCTTCGGCTGGCCGATCTCGCCGCCCTGGCGGGCCTCCCCGCCGCCGGAAGCGTCCTGGTGCAATCCGTCCAACCGCACGGCCCCTACAGCTCGGTGGTACTGCGGGGCAACCAGATCCGCGACCCTCGATCGCTGCTGGCCCTGCACGTCAACGGCGCGGACCTCTCGCTCGACCACGGCTACCCGGCCCGCGTCATCGTCCCGGCCAACCCCGGCGTGAACAACACCAAGTGGGTGCACCGGCTCACCTTCAGGACGTGACCATGGCACGCTTCGTCCGCTGGTACGGCTCCGGCCCCCTCCACCTTCTCGTCCTGATCGCCTCGTTCGCGATCACCGGCTACGCCATGGTCCGCCTGTTCGCCGTCCGCCCGCTCGAGGTCGCGATCTGGTTCGTCGGCGCGGCGGTCCTCCATGACCTGATCCTGCTGCCCCTGTACTCGCTCGCCGACCTGTCGGCACACGCGGTCCTGCGGCATCGCACCACCCGCATGCCACAACCACCGTGGATCAACTACCTGCGCGTGCCCACATTTCTCTCCGGTGTGCTCCTGCTCGTCTGGTTCCCCCTCATCTTCGCCTTGTCGACCCCCTACCCGGGTGCCACCGGGTTGTCCATGGACGTCTACCTCGGCCGGTGGCTGGCCATCACCGCCGTGCTCTTCGCCGCCTCCGCCGTGGCCTTCGCTCTCAAGCTACGCCGCGTCCGGCGGGCCGCCCGCGCCGACGAGGAACGACCTGCACCAGGTCACGACGCTGCATCGTGACGGCCGACGAGGACGGCTCGCCCTGCGCCGGGGGAGACCCCTATGCGCTCGCCCTGCGGACCGGTCACGGACCGGTGTACCTGCGGCTGGCGGACGGGCGCAGGATCCGGATGCCGGTGCACTGCTGGTATGCGCGGCCCACCCTGACCGACGAATCCGTACTGGCACGCTGTGTGAGCCCCGTTCTCGACGTCGGCAGCGGACCGGGCCGGCTGTGCAGAGCGCTCCTGGGCCGCGGAGTCTTCGCGCTCGGCGTCGACGTGGCTCCCCGCGCGGTGGCCCGTACCATCGCTCTCGGCGGGATCGCACTGTGCCGATCGGTGTTCGACCGGCTACCGGCCGAGGGAGGCTGGCAGACCGTCCTGCTCATCGACGGCAACATCGGCATCGGCGGCGACCCGCGCACCCTGCTGGGCCGCTGTATCCAGCTCACCGCCCCGACGGGGCTTCTCCTCGTCGAGGTCGACCCCGGCGATGTCGAGGAACGCTGCACCGCCCGGTTCGAAGACATCCATGGTCACGAGGGTCCGCTGTTTCCATGGGCACGTCTGGGAGCACCGGCGCTCCACAGGATCGCCGAGGATCTCGCCCTCAGCGTCACCGACCAGTGGAGATTCGGCCACCGACGCTTCCTCGCCCTCGGCCGCCAGGACTCGGCCTCGGGACCTCGCTGATGACGCGGGGCCGCCTCGCCACGCGGCAGCGGGGAGACACGACGTACGCCGACCGGACGCCGAGCGCGGGGCGCGGCACCAGGCCGTGCCACCCGGTCGGGGCAACTGCCGGCAACCGGCACGTGCGATCCGCCGATCGTACTGATTGGCTGGAGGTGAATCCGCTGTTCAGGGAGGCTGGGATCCATGACACCCGTCAGGCACCTGAAGAGACCTGCGGCGCAGGCAACTGCTCACGCCGTCCCGGCCGGGCCGCGTCCGGCCCAAGGTGGACGGGCTGCAACGCATGAGTACGCGACCGATCGGTGACCACGCCCTGCTGTCCGACTGCCGCTCGGCCGCGCTGGTGACCTCCGACGGCTCGGTGGACTGGCTGTGCCTGCCCCGGTTCGACAGCCCGGCGATCTTCGCCCGGCTCCTCGACGAGGACGCCGGCCACTGGTCCATCCGTCCTATCACCGGTCCGGTCGACATCAGCCGCCGTTACATCAAGGACACCCTCGTTCTGGAGACGGTCTTCCGCACGACCGGGGGCACGGCGGTCCTGCGGGATGCCCTCGCCCTGGGACGGCGCGAACGCGGACACGCGCTCGGCACCGCGTCCCCCGGAACGCTGCTGCGGCAGATCACCTGCACCGAAGGGCAGGTGGACATCGAGATCGACTACGCGCCGCGCCCGGAGTTCGGACTCGTCCACCCACTCCTCTCAGCCGTGCGAGGCGGGCTCGCGGCGTACGGGGGCGCCCAGGTTCTGCTGCTGTCGAGCCCCGTCGACCTGCGGGTGAGCGGCTCCACAGCGCACGGCCGAATCTCGCTCTCGGCGGGGCACCGCGTCGGGTTCGCCCTGCACGTCGGGCCGGCGTGGGAAAGGGAGTCGGTGGGCTGGCGGGCAGGGCGGATCCGGCACCGCATGTCCGACACCATCGAAGGCTGGCGCTCCTGGTCGAAGCTCCACCGCGGCTACGTCGGCCCCTGGCAGGACGAGGTGGGTCACAGCGGACGCGTGCTGCGAGCCCTGACCTTCGCTCCCACCGGGGCCATCGTCGCCGCGGCCACCACCTCCCTGCCCGAGAAAACGGGCGGGATGCGCAACTGGGACTACCGCTACACGTGGGTCCGCGACGCGAGCTTCACCCTGCAAGCGCTCGCCACGGCCGCCTGCGAAAAGGAGAAGAACCGGTTCTTCGGCTTCCTCGCCCGGGCCGCGGCAACCCAACTTGACCGCGGCGTCGACCTGCAGATCATGTACGGCATCGGCGGAGAACGTGATCTGAGCGAGCGGCTCCTGCCCCACCTGACCGGCTGGCGCAACAGCGGCCCCGTTCGGATCGGCAACGACGCCTGGCGCCAACGCCAACTCGACGTCTACGGCGAACTCCTCGACGCCGCCCACGAGTGCCTCCCACCCGG
>NZ_JBFBCG010000143.1:0-9766 GCF_040683105.1 Streptomyces sp. NPDC051020
AGGGCCGGCCGGCCACCGACCACGAAGGCCGTCACATCGACGGCGACGGCCCCATGCCGCCCTTCATGGGCGGCGCCACTGCCCGTCTCCCGCTCTCCTGTCACCTGCTCTGGAGCCCGCATGTCCCCTGCGCACCACACACCGCGGCGATCCGCCGCGCTGACGACTCTCGTCTGTCTCACCCTCGCACTCGTCACCGGCTGCACATCCCACGCCGCGGAGCCACCACCCCCCAGCCGCTCCCCCACGCACTCCCCCACTGCCCCCGCGTCCGCCGGCTCCCCCGGCTCCCCCGGCTCCCCCGGCTCCCCCGGGGCGGATCAACCCGCGGCTCCCACTCAGGTGGCCATCCCCTCGATCGGAGTGACCAGTTCCCTGATGCCGCTCGGCCTCAACGCGGACGGCACCGTCGAGGTCCCACCGGCGGAGCAGGGCATGACAGCAGGCTGGTACACGGGAAGTGCGATCCCGGGCGACCGCGGAGCAGCCGTCCTCATCGGGCACAACGACACCCGGTTCGGCAGGGCCGTCTTCCACGACCTGAAGAAGATCCGCAAGGGTGCGGACATAGTCGTGCGCAACGAGCAAGGCCAGGCAACCCACTTCACCGTCACCGGCACGGAGTCCGTGAGCAAGAAGGCGTTCCCCACGAAGAGGGTGTACGGCAGGACCGACGACCGCGCTCTCCGTCTGATCACCTGCGACGGCGCATTCGACGCCCAGGGGCACCCGGTGGACAACCTCATCGTCTACGCGACCGTCCGCTGACGGCACGCCCGATGAGGCCTCCACCACCATTGGTACGCGATGGAGGGCCTCCCGACACCCGGCGTCTACCCATGAGTAACTCCCGCTGATTGGATGGGTGTCGCCTGTTCCACCCCCCATCAGCAGATGCAGGAGACCTCGTGCCGCTCACCGCGCTCCGCCGCACCTCCGGCGTGACTTTGTCCGCCGCGCTTGCCGCCGTCACGCTGATCGCCAACGCCCCTCAGGCGTCGGCGACCGACGTCCCGTCCCTGCGCGTGCTCACGTACAACACGTTTCTGATGAGCAAGAACCTCTTCCCGAACTGGGGACAGGACCACCGAGCCGCAGAGATACCGAAAACATCCTTCTTCCAGGGCAATGACGTGGTCGTCCTCCAGGAGGCGTTCGACAACTCCGCCTCCGACGCACTGGCGCGGAGCGCGTCCGCTCAATATCCCTACCAGACACCGGTGATGGGCCGGAGCAAGAGCGGTTGGGACGCCACCGGCGGCGCCTACTCGGCCACCACTCCGGAGGACGGCGGGGTCACCGTACTGAGCAAGTGGCCGATCGTCCGCAAGGAGCAGTTCATCTACAAGGACGCCTGTGGCAGCGACTGGTGGTCCAACAAGGGCTTCGTCTACACCGAACTGAACGTCAACGGCACCAAGGTTCATGTGGTGGGGACCCACGCCCAGTCGACCGACTCGGGATGCAAGGCCGGCGAGGCGGCGCAGATACGCAGTCGGCAGTTCAAGCAGATGGACGCTTTCCTCGATGCCAAGAACGTCCCCGCGTCCGAACAGGTCATCGTGGCAGGCGACATGAACGTCGACTCCCGCTCCCCCGAGTACGCGTCGATGCTCGCCGACGCCGGACTGACCGGAGCCGACGCCCGCACCGGGCACCCGTACTCCTTCGACACCCAGGACAACTCGATCGCCGCCGACCGCTACCCCGACGACCCGCGCGAGGACCTCGACTACGTCCTGCACCGCACCGGGCACGCGAAGCCGGCAGGCTGGACGAACGAGGTGGTCAAGGAGCAGAGCACGCCCTGGACCGTCTCCAGCTGGGGCACAGACTACACGTACACGAACCTCTCCGACCACTACCCGCTGATCGCTTCCGCCCGATAGCGGATCCGCCGCGATGTGTACATGCCCGAGCCGGGCGGACCTGCCTGCCCCAGCCTGACCGCGCTGGCTTCGGCGCTGGCCGCCCTGGTCGCCGCGCTGTCCGGGGCGAGCGAGCAGGGGGCGCGAGCGTGACCGTTTCCGGAGCGGCCAGGATCTCGACGACACGGCGCACCGGCCTCGCAGCCTGACGAGGCCGCGGGACCCCGTGATGGGATGGTGCCGTGAGCCGCACCGTGGAAGAGACCAACCGCCGCATGCTTCGGGCACGGGATGCGATGGACCGCGCGTACGCGCAGCCGCTGGACGTCCCGGCCCTGGCCCGGATCGCCCATGTGTCCCCGGCACACTTCGCACGTACCTTCCGGGCCACCTTCGGCGAGACGCCGCACCGCTATCTGCAGCGCCGCCGTGTTGAGCGGGCGATGTCCCTGCTGCGGGAGACCGACCGCAGTATCACGGACATCTGTTACGAGGTCGGGTTCGGCAGCACCGGCACTTTCAGCCGCACGTTCCGCGACATCGTCGGCCGGTCACCGAGGACGTACCGCAAGGAAACGGCGGCCGTGAACGTGCCCACGTGCTTCACGAAGACGTGGACGCGACCGAGCGCCTGAGCGCCGGGGCAGCCCGTCCACACGGGCTGTCGGCTGAGCAGTTTTGGATAAGTTTTCGCCGGGCCGACCCACTAACGTGATGCACATGTTCAACGCCATCACGCACTCTCAGATTTACGTCCTCGACCAGGACGAGGCCCTCGACTTCTACGTCGGCAAGCTGGGGCTGGAGATCAACGCCGACGTCGACGTGGGCTTCATGCGCTGGCTCACGGTCAGCATTCCCGGACATCCGGAACGCCAGATCCTGCTGGAGAAGCCGGGACCTCCAGCGATGTCCGAGGAGACGGCTCAGCAGGTCCGCGAACTGGTGACGAAGGGCGCCACGGGCGGCTCGCTCATCTTCACCACGGACGACTGCCGAAAAACGTACGAGACGCTGCTGGGCCGGGGCGTGGAGTTCACCGACGAGCCCACGGACCGTCCATACGGAATCGACTGCGGCCTCCGCGATCCCTTCGGCAACAGCATCCGCTTCACCCAGCTCACAGGTTGAGAACCGGAGGGCGAGCGGCCGCGATCACGGCGGTGCTGATCGCTAACGGCAACGGCGCCTGCCGTCCCCGCCCCAGGTGGTTCGCGACCGCCTGCCCTCCCTGCGTACAGGCCCTGCAGTGGTCGGGCCTGCCGAGTGAGTTCCTGGTGGAGGCCGGTGCGTGACGCCGCGCGTCGCTGCTCGCGGCAGCCGGATTCAGGGCTGCGCCTCCCAACGAGCCATCAGCTCTCTCGCCAGGGCTTCCCGGCCCGCCGCCAATACTGGTGAGTCGAAGGTGAACTTCCGGCCGCCCGGTCCGAGGACCGCCATGCCTCGTTCTCTTACCAGCGCAGCCCCCGCCGCGACATCCCATGGTTTCGGACCGATGCAGATGCAGGCGTCGAGCCATCCTTCGGCCACCCCCACCAGGTCCATGGACATGGCCCCCTGCATCCTGATCCGATAGGCCTCTCCATACAGGCGCCCGATGAAGGCCTTGTGCCGGGGGTTCCCTGAGCCGGCACCGGTGATGCCGATCACCGCCCGGGACACCTCCCGGACGCCGAGCGGCTCCATTGCCGGGCCGGTCGTGCGTCCAGAGACCCAGCGGCGGCCGAGGGCCGGTGCGTCGATCACGCCCAGAGATGGCTGTCGGTCCTTCACAAAGGCCAGCGAGAGTGCATACCCGGGCGCGCCCCGGGTGAAGTTCATCGTTCCGTCGATCGGGTCCAGCAGCCAGCACGTGGGCGGCAGCGGACCGCCGGCAGTGGACTCCTCGCCGATGACCGGAACCTCGGGCGTGCGCCGGCGCAGGACGCGTGACACCCGGCGTTCGACTTCGATGTCGGCGTCCGTGACCTCCTCGCCCGACGGTTTGAGCTTCCGCTCCCGCCACTGCGCACCCGCCAGGGCAAGCCACTCCACCCCCGCGTCCATCGCCTCCTCAGCGGCGGACCGCAGCTCCGAGTCCTCTGTCACGCCGGGTCCAGTGCCCGCTCCACCAGCTTCTCCGCGTGGGCCCCGTGTTCCCCCATCACATAGAAGGTGAGGCGGTCGAAGGTCCACTCCTTCTGCATTGAGGTGCGCTCGGGGGCGGATGCGACCAGCTTCAGGGCGATGTCTTCCTCGGCGCGGCCCAGCGTGATGTGGGGCGCATACGCGTCCCCGGTGTATCGGTATCCGTACTCGGCGAAGCTGGCCCGCTCGTCCGGAGAGAACCGCGAGGTGTCCTTGGACGTGTCGAACGCGGCACGGTCAAGGTGGGGCGCGAGCACCGACAGGACGGCTGCTTGCAGTTCACGCAGAAGCCGTGGTCTCTCCAGCGAGAGGAACACCCAACCGGTGGGCTGGTAGACGATGCCGGTGGAGGCGAGCCGGATCTCCTCCGGAAGGCTCATCGAGTCCGCAATGGCCGCCAGCTCCCGCTCCGGGCTCAGGGAGTCCAGGAACGGTCCCTGAAATACGGTGACGTGAGGGAGATTTCCGTCAGGGCTGAGAGGGGGTTGCAGTCGATGGTCTTCCCCCACGTCCGTCTGCAACTGGATCGCGGAACGGGTGTGTTCCGCGGACGGCAGCAGGGCAACACCCAGCCATCGGGTCACGGTTGAGCTCCTGTCTTCGTAATCACGTGCAGCGCGGCGTCGAGTCCCCTGCGCATGCATTCCGCCGGCGACTCCCCGTAGAGCCAGCCGGCGATCACTCCGGCGTTGAAGGCGTCACCGCCTCCGGTCCGATCCACTGGCTCTACAGGGACCGTCGGCTCCTGGACGACTGGGCCGCAGGGGGACGCCCAGAGTGCGCCATCGGACCCCAACGTCAGGATGACATCCCCGGAAAGCAGCTTCGCGTACCGCTGTGCCGTACCCGCCGTGTCGCCCTGTGATGCCTCGGGCAGGCGGCTCGCCTCGTCCGAGTTCATGAGGTTCAGCGATGCCCCCCGGGCAAGAGGGCTCATGTCCCTGCCGTTCCACTCGACGGAGAGCGAACGGCCGGTCCGGTGGGCGAGCTCTGCCAGGCGTCCGAGCGAGGGTGTGGGGTCACCGACCAGATGGACGTGATCCGCTCGGCGTACGTCCTCCTCCGTGACGGCGTTGAAGGCCAGGTCACGGTCTGCTCCCGCGAAGGTCATCATGCGTTTCCCGGTGGTGGAGGAGAGAACGATCGCCATGCTCGTCCGCGTGGTTGTGTCGACGCGCATCAGCGATGTGTCCACCCCGCCTGCCTGCAGGCCGTCGAGGCAGACAGCGCCGAGGGTGTCATCGCCGACGGCGGACACCAGCTCGGCCGTACATCCCTGCTTCACCAGTCCCAGAGCGGTGTTGGCCGCGGATCCTCCGGGAAAGGCCGCGTAGTCGTTGCCGCGGAGCTTCTCATGCTCCTCCGGGAGTCTCGTTGCCTGGACGATGATGTCGAAGTTGGTACCACCGGCCACGAGGACACGCTTCCCGGCGGTCACGGCTGTCCCAGTCGGTAGCTCTCGAACAGGACATGCCGCACCAGTCGTTCCCTGCTGTGGGGGCTGCTCTGCTGCGGAAACGTCGCATGGGCGACCAGGTCGTGGACCAGCTCCTCGAATCTGTCGTCGTCGGAGCCGATGTCGTGGAATCCACGCATGAGTTCCCGGTGGAGCTCTCCCGGCTGCAGCCTCAGCTCGTTGAGCCAGGACCGGTTGGCCATGAGAATGTTGGCTGCCGCAGAGCGAAGTCCTGCCTGTGCGCTGTTCGGAAGCATGTCGGAGTTGAGCAGCTCGAAGTAGTCGTCGTCATCATGCGCGTGCATCCGGAGATTCTGCCCGCCGACCGCCAGGACGTCCCTGTTCAGATGGAAAAGCTCCAGACCGAGATGGTGTGGGACATCGAGGATGCTCACGCCGCGCTCTGCCAGACCTGCTTCGTCGGTCGAGAACGCCGCCAGAATGTTGGCGAACATGTCGCTGTGTTTCGGCACTGCGATCTGAGCTCCGGCCGGATCTGCGAGAAATTCCTCTGCCGTCATCGCTCCCCAGCGGCCGCCGCGGGCTGCCAGGAGATAGAAATTGCGGCCGCCCATCGAGTATCCCACTCGCCCGACGGGCACGACCTGGGACCGGATTTCCTCCTCCGCGTCGAGCATTCGGAGCAGGCGTTGCTCGTTGTAGATCGCGAGATCCAGGGTCCGCTGGGCCACGTCCCTGACCAGGTGGTCGGACCAGGGCAGCTGGACGGCGACGACCCTGTGATTCCGCTTGGCCAGCACGTCCTCGAACCCGCACCCGAGGAGCAGCGCTTTCACCACGATGAGGGTGGAGTCGGCAAGGCGGGTCGTCCCTCTGACACGCCCTGCAGCCGCCAGCGCCTGCCGTGCCTCGTTCTCGGCAAGAGAGGTACTCGTCTCGCCGTACCAGACAGCCAATTGCGTCAGCGCGTTGAGACACGGCTGCACGTCCTCGGCGGAGATCTCCTCGCCCGAACCGTCCAAGGCATGGCTGCCGAAGTTGCCGTAGTTCTGAATGGTCCGAATGGCGAGGACGACCTTGGGCGGAACCAGCCCTTTGGTGGTGAGCACCGTGAGGAGGGATTCCAGTGTCGGTTTGGAACCGACAGCTTCCTGCATGGCGATATCCAAGAGGATCGACTCCGCCGCCCTTCTCGCTGTGCTGAGGAAAACCTCAGGGTCCGACTCGGCGTACCTCAAGGCCTTCTTGTAAAGCCGGAGCGACTCGCCCTCGTTCACCGTCACGTCGTCCGTGTCCTCTGCGGCAGTTTTGACGCGACACTACCAAGTGTGTTTTCGGCGACGCCAGTTCACATTCAGTCATCGCCTCGGGAGCTGCCGCGGAGGGATCCCAGCACGAGACGCCCGTAGCGGGTGCCCAGGGCGGCGGCCGTCGATGCCAAGGCGATACCCAGCCCGATCAGGAGATGGACGGGGTCGTCGTCACCGAGCACCTGGAGGATACTCAGGGCGGTTCCGAGCGGCAGCCCGAGGATGGTGAGAACACCCAGAGCTCCGGCGATCTGCTGACCGTCCTGGGTCTGGACGAGGCGGGAGTAGTCGGCCGCCTCGGCGAGGATCTCCGCGAAGCGGGCGGGTAGACGATGCTGCCCCTGATAGGCCAGGAGCAGCTCATTGGCCGGGCCGTGTGCGGTCAGATGCTGCCGCCAGTAGGTACTGCGAAATCCTGCGATGTCCTGTTCGAGTGCCGTGACTCGGCGGGCCAGCCCTGGGCCGTCGAATACGTCGGCGAGACCGTCGGTCAACTCGTCGATGTGGTCGCGCTGGATCGTGCCGAGAAGAAGCGCGTCGAGGTAGACCGTACGGAAATGCAGGTCCGCGAAGTCGTAGAAGTCGCCGTCCCCCTGGTCGGGGCGGTGTCCGAGGAAGGCAGCCCCGTGCCGCAGCACAAGGGCGCTCCAGTCGGCGGAGATGCGCACAATGTGCTCGGTCTGGTCCCGCAACTGCTCGAGGGTCGTCGGGAAGTCGGTCTCGTTGGAGCGGGAGGCCAGGGACCAGAGCCAGCTGTCGGCGGAGTCGGGAAGCCGGCCGTCACTCCGCAGAGCGGCGGTGTGTGTGGCGTCCGGGGTGAGGAAGGCGACGGTATAGGGGCGGGCGAGGGCGAACGGTGCTTCGGCACCTCGGGGTTCCGCGACTCCGGCCAGGAGTGTACCGGGCGCCAGCGGCCCGTCCAGAGGATCGTCTCCGGCTGTGTGCCGATGGCCGATGGCACGCAGGACGTCCAGGAGGACAGGACCTTCGACAGTGAAATGCAGGACCGCCAGAGCGTGTTGCTGATCCTGGGTCTTGACTGTGCGCAGGAGTTCCATGCCGTGCAAGTGCAGGGACCGATGTGTGATGTCCGTGAACCGGTGCCAGCGACGGGGCCGTTCGCGGGTTCCGTAGAGCGCGCGTGCGGCGGCCGGGGTGTAGTAGGTCTGCCGGGTTTCCGCATCGGTTCTTCGGCTGCCGAGTTCCAAGGGTAGAGGGCCTTCGGCCCAGGGGGGAGGGGAAGGGATCCGGACGGGGATGACTACGGTGACCGTCTGCCGGACACCGGTAATGGAACCGATCTCGGTCGTCACTGGAATTGCCCCGTCCGCTCACATCCGCCCCTGCCGGCGCGCCAGGTGGCCGAAAAATCGTCATGCGTGGATCTCCAGCTACGCACATCCGGCAGCTGATCGCCGGGCAAGGTTACCCAGTTACTGTCGCGAGCCGCAGGTCAGCGCTTCAACACAGCGCCTGGATACGCCGGTTCAGGCGTGCAGCAGTCCCTCTTCGGTATGATCACCGATTGCTCGCGAGGTGGGGACCGTCGACCATAGGGGGATATGTGACGTTCGACGAGGAGTGGGCCGAGCTCAAAGCCGAGGCGCTGGCACGCCGGTCCACCAGCATGCAGCTCAACCACCTGCCGGCGGACCCGGGCGGCGCTACCGCCACTGGGACCCTGGACTACAACACTGCTTCGATCAACGGCAATGCAAATCTGCTCATCGAAATCGCGGGCCTCCTCTACGAAGGCAGGCCTGACGGAGACCTGAGCAACATGGCCCGGGAACCCAGGACGCACAGCGATGTAGCAGCGCAGGTCGAACGCTTCAGCCGGTTCGCTGACGACCAGTTCCAGGACGCCATAGCGCTCTTCGCGGCTCTCGCCACACGACTCAAGACCACCGGGACCGACTTCGTGACCGTGGACGACGGCAACGCCCAAGGTTTCCTCGACAATGTCTTGCGCTATGGCCAGTACGTAGCACCGGTGGCGAAGTGAACGGGCTGAGCCACCGCAAGGACGTCGAATTCCTGGAAGGCTGCAACCCGGCACTCGTGGAGCGGAACGCCGATGAATTCAAACGAATACGCGACATGCTGGTGGAAGTCGACGAGCCCGCCGAGCGAGCGGAAAAGAGGACGCACTGGCACAGCGAAGGAAGCCAGCACTATGAAGCACGCGTCGCCGAGGCGCGCAAGCTGCTGACGGACATCGCAGAAGGGTACGGCAAGGCCAGCAGCACCTTGCGCACCTACGCCTATGCGCTGGAGACCGCCAAGAGCCACTACTCCAACGGCAAGGCGAACGAACAGGCGCTGGCCGATCTGATCGGCACCAAAGGCACCGCCATCACCCGTGAGGCACAGGACGCGGAACCCATGCGCCAGTGGGAGGACATGCGGGGAACCACGGGCGTCCTCGACTTCTTCGCCGAGCTCACCATGGACATCGACGACATCAAGGACCAGGCGGACCAGCTGCACGACGCCGCAGGAGGTGCCTTCCACCTCGCCAAGAACACGGAGAAGGAAGCCCGTGACATCTGCGTACACGGAATGAAGGAGGCATACGAGCTGCTGCCCGAATTCCGGATGGGCTCCGTGAAGCGTGTGGACATCTTCTCGGCCATCGCAGCCATGCGGCGCGAAGCACATGAAGCGAGTGGAAATCCCCTCACACGCCTCCCCGGCAGCGGGCCCAAACAGGGCTACGCCATGCCGGTCGGGGAGAGCCCCATCTCGCCGACGCTCCGTGACATCCGGATGCAAGTCGCCAATCTGCCCGGGGCTAAGGACAGCTACTGGGATCTGCCGTCCTCGGACCAGGATCGGAAGAAGTGGATCGCCGCGAACAAGGAGATCATTCAGGCCGCGGCGAAAAACTCAGGGCTGCCAGCCGACATGGTCGCCGGTATCGCCTGGCAGGAGATCGGCGGCCAGCCAGGGCGGTTTCCATCGGTGGTTGCGACTCCTGGAAGGAGTCCGTCCGATGCCGAAGTATCCGCCGAACCGGCTGCCGCTGTCGGTGCCCAAGGAGT
>NZ_JBFBCG010000144.1:0-9731 GCF_040683105.1 Streptomyces sp. NPDC051020
ACCAGGGTGTCGATCCGGCCGAAGCGCTCGACGGCAGCGGAGACCAGGCGGTCGGCGGTGGCCGGGTCGGCGATGTCCCCGGGGACGGTCAGCACCCCCGCATCGTTGGCGGGGGCGATGGTGCGCGAGGTGGCGACGACGGCGTGACCGAGCTTGCGGTAGGCGTCGACCAGGCCGGCGCCGATGCCCTGCGAGGCTCCGGTGATGACGGCGACCTTCTGCTGGTCCTGCTTGCCCATGACATACCTCCAAGGGTGCGACCAAGCACGAGCACGCACTCGGTGCGGGGTGGGATTCCTCGACCCCGGCCGCAGCCGCCGGTCGACTCCTCGACGGTAGGCAGGGTGGCGCGGGTGGGCAACGCCGAACCGCCCCGTCCCCGGGACCGGCCTCCTCCCTGGTGGAAGGCCCAGCCTTCCAGCCCTGGTCAGCGCTCTCGGCGGTGCTCGGGGCACTGCGGCGGAGCGCGATCTGGGCGTTGATCGCGGCGCAAGATGACCTCGACCAGCCGCTCGGCCATCAGCGGCGCATTCGGCTGAATTCGCGTGATCTGCCGCCGTCTTCCTGCCTTTGCGGATCTGGGCCGAGGAACCGAACTGGTTGGACAGCCTGAGTACCGCCGGGTGCCGGGTGACGTTCACACAGCTCGCAAAACGCCTGCAGCGAAACGACGAACGCAGAAGTCGACTATCCCACGCCCTCGCCACACAGGTTAAAGATCAAGTGAGGAATTCGGCATCTCACCTTCGGTGACTCTGGGTGATGTATCGGATTGCCGAGGCGGCAACCCGGACCCATCATGAAGATGTTGGCAAAACTAACGGGCGGCAAGCCTCGTCAGGCGACCAGTTCACCGCGGAGAAGCGCAGGAGAACTTGGCGCCGACGCCCTCCCAGTTCACACCAAGGCAGCCTCCACATGATGTCGCTACCGAAGAGCTGGCTCCGCCTGTTCAAGTTCTTCTTCGCTCAACCGGCCCCGGCTGTGGCACCCAGATCTCACTCCCGCCCTCGGCTTCTGAAATTTGCATGATGAAGGCCGAATGCCGTGAAAGGTTCACGATGTCAGAAATAATTCGGCCGCACTCTCGGCGGGTATTTCTCTCCGCCTCGGCCGCAGTGACGGCTTCAGCGGTTGCCGGATCCTTCGGCGTGTTCGCTCCCCGGGATCCGGCAGCCGAAATGGGTGCTAACCCCGCGGGAGGATACCCCGAGCCGTCAGCGGGCGGGAATATCCGTCCCTTCCCTATCCGTTTCCCGGCGAAGGATCTGGTCGACCTCCGTCGGCGTATCGTGGCCACGCGCTGGCCCGAGAGGGAGACCGTCGCGGATCAGTCGCAGGGCACGCAGCTGGCGACGATTCAGGCGCTCGCACGCTACTGGGCGTCGGACTACGACTGGCGCAAGGTCGAGGCGAAGCTGAACGCGGTTCCGAACTTCATCACCGAGATCGACGGACTGGACATTCACTTCATCCACGTCCGCTCGAAGCACAAGAATGCTCTGCCGCTGATCGTCACGCATGGATGGCCCGGATCAATCATCGAGCAGCTGAAGATCATCGAGCCGCTCACCAATCCCACGGCACATGGCGGGAAGGCATCGGACGCTTTCCACCTGGTCATTCCGTCGATGCCGGGCTACGGATTCTCCGGCAAGCCGACCACGACCGGCTGGAACCCCGAGCGCATCGCACGTGCCTGGGCAGAGCTGATGAAACGCCTCGGATACAAGAGGTATGTGGCACAGGGCGGCGACTGGGGCGCACTCATCTCAGACTTCATGGCCGTGCAGAAGCCTGCGGGACTGATCGGCATGCACACCAACATGCCCGGCGCGGTCCCGCCTGCCATCGACAAGGCGATCCAGGCCGGCAACCCGGTGCCGTCCAACCTCTCGGCGGAGGAGAAGCGCGCGGTCGAGCAGCTGGGCGACTTTTACCGGCATCATGTCGTCTACGCTCAGATGATGGGGTCGCGTCCGCAGACGCTGACTGGGCTTACCGATTCGCCCGTCGGTTTGGCAGCTTTCCTGATCGACCACGACAAGGCCAGCTTGGCGTTGATCTCCCGGGTCTTCGCCGGACACACCGAAGGCCTGTCACGGGACGATGTCCTCGACAACATCACCCTCTACTGGCTGACGAACACGCCGATTTCCTCGGCCCGTCTCTACTGGGAGAACAAGGCACCGTTCTTCGCCGTCAAGGGCGTCTCCCTCCCGGTCGCTGTGAGCGTCTTCCCTGACGAGATCTACCAGGCCCCGAAAAGCTGGACAGAGGAGGCATACCCCAAGCTCATCCACTACAACAGGCTCCCCAGGGGCGGTCACTTCGCGGCCTGGGAGCAGCCTCGCCTCTTCACGGAAGAGCTCCGCGCGGCCTTCCGATCCCTTCGCTGAGCCAACCGAGCCCGACCGCCGACAAAGCTCGGGTGGCCGGAGGAGTCCCGGTCACGCAGGTGCTCCGGTCCGGGCTAAACCCTCGTTCCGGTCGGCAGCACGGCACGGGCGATGCCGGTCAGGTTGCCCTGCAGGACGAGGATCTCCCTGCGGTTCGTTCCGTCGAGATCGGCCGCGTAGACGTTCCCCGCCAGGTCGGTCACGTACATGCGGCCATGGTCCGGATCGAGGGCGAGGCCGATGCCTTCCATGAGGTGGGTCAACAGGATCTCGGACGTACGCCGCCTGTCCGGCGCGTCCATCGGTGAGCGGTTCACACTGTTGCCTCGCGGGGGGTCCCCGCGATCCGTCCAGTAGAGCATGCGCTCCACGAGGTCGAGCTCCAGGTCGATCGGCTCCGGCAGCCCCTCGAACAGCACCTCGATGTCGCTGCGTTCGGCTGCCCATTCCCCGGCGGGCAGGTCGATTCCGGCCCGCAGGATCTTCCCGAGCCCCGCGTCACTCGGGCCCTTCTGCGTCCAGTAGAGGTGTCCGCCGACAGGGTCGACGGCGACTCCACCACCTGGTCTCGTCGCGGCGGTCGTCCTCGCCCTGTCCCGTCTGCACGAGGGTCTCGACGTTCGTTCCGTCGAGGTCGCAGCGCATCACGCGCATGCCCTCGCGATCACCCCAGTACAGCTTCCGGCCGGCGGGCTCGAGGTAGAGCTGTTTCGGCGTGTGCGTGACGCCGCTCGGGACGATCGTCGTCCGGTCGCCTCCGTCCAGGCCCACGCGTTCGATCGAGCCGTCGTTCTCCGGAGGAAGGCCCATGTTCGTCCAGTAGATGTGCCCGGCCACGACATCGACGGCGACCCCGTCGGGGATCCTGCACCCGGTGACGATGACCTTCTTGTCGAACCCGTCGGGGTTCACGGAGAACAGGCGACCGCCACTGCTGGCCTCAAGCACGAACAGTCTTTCCTGGCGCTGCGTCACGGTTTCTCCTTCGCCGGGCGACCGGCTGCGGTGCCCGGCGGGCTGGACGGGTCGTGCTGGGCGCGCACGGTCAGCAGGGCCGAAAGCATCGTGTCGCGCCAGGCGGCCAGTTCATCCACCGAGCGGCCGTCCGCCTCATCCAGGACTCCGCTCACGATCTTTTCCTTGAGTTCGGGCGTGAACTCGGGGGTGCCCAGTTCCTGCCAGGACGCCACCATCCGCGGCATGAGGGTGTCCATGAAGTGCTGAATGCCGCCCTCTCCTCCGCCGAGATGCCACAGCAGATGGGGACCCATAACACCCCATCTGAGTCCCGGCCCCCAGGACACCGCGTCGTCGGAGTCCGCCACGTCGAGCACTCCCTCCTGGACCAGGTGGACGACCTCGCGGTACAGCGCGGCCTGGATACGGTTGGCGACGTGCCCGGGAAGTTCTTTTCTGAGGTGAATCGGTTTCTTGCCGATCGCGGCGTAGAACGACATGGCGTCCCGGATCGTCTCCGGGGCGGTCTTGGCTCCGCCGACTACCTCGACCAGCGGGACGATGTGCGGCGGGTTGAAGGGATGACCGATGACGGTCCGCTCCGGATGTCGGCACTCGGCCTGAATGACGGACATCGTGATGCCCGACGAGCTCGACGCGATGATCGCGTCCGGCGGCGTGGCATCGTCGAGGTCGGCGAACAGCCGGACCTTGAGCTCGGGGCGCTCCGGCGCGTTCTCCTGTACGAAATCGGCGTCCACGACGGCCTGACGCAGGTCCGCGGTGAAGCTGAGGCGATCGGGCGAGGCTTCGGGCGCGAGCCCGATCGAGGCAGCCGTGTCCCAGGCCGCCTCCACGTACGACCGCAGGGCCGTCTCCGCGGTAGGGGCCGGGTCGGTCGCTGTGACGTCGAAGCCTCGGACAAGATAGTGCGTCGCCCAGCTCGCCCCGATCGTGCCAGTGCCGACGATCGCCACGCGGTGGACGGGTTTGTGCGCATTCATGACTGGCCACTGCTCCTGGAGGTCGGACACGGGCTGAGGGAGAGGGAAGCGGCTGATGTGGTCGGCATCAGCGGCCGTGCCAGACGGGGGCGCGTTTCTCGGTGAACGCCCGTGCGCCTTCCCGCGCGTCCTCACTGGCGGCCAGCCCGCTCGTGAGCTCGTCCTGGCGTCTGAACGCGTCGCTCCCCTTCAGGCCCTGCGTTTCGCGCAGAACCTCCTTCACGGCCGCCAGCGCAAGCGGAGCGTTCCGTGCGACGCGCCGCGCCAGCTCGTGGGCCCCGTCCAGCGCGGCGCCGGGTGGGGTCAGCTCATTCACGAGCCCGTACTCCTTGCCTTCGGCGGCGGTCAGCGGCTCGCCCGTAAGGAGTACGCGCACGGCGACGTGGTACGGAAGGCGGCGCGGCAGCCTGACCAGTCCGCCCTCTGCCGCCACGAGACCGCGCGTGACCTCGGGAAGCCCGAACCGGGCGTCTTCGGCGGCGACGATCAGGTCGCAGGCGAGCACCAGCTCGAAGCCGCCGCCAAGCGCCCAGCCCTCGACAGCGGCGATCAACGGCTTGCGCACCGGCGTGCGGGTGAGCCCGCCGAATCCCCGGCCCGGCAGCAATGGCAGCTCGCCCTTGACGAAGGCCTTCAGGTCCATGCCCGCGCTGAACACCCCGCCCGCACCCGTGAGTACGCCGACCGACAGCTCCTGGTCTGCGTCGAGCAGATCCACGGCCGCCGCGAGCTTTACCGCGACCTCGTGGTCGACGGCGTTCTTCTGCGCCGGGCGGTTGATGGTGATGGTCAGCACGCCGCCGCGGCGCTCGTGGAGGACCACGTCGGCCGCTTCGGACGCCGTGCTCATCGAGGCACCTTCGCTTCCGTCGTGCCGGGGATCGCTCCCTGGGCGCGCAGCTCGGCGATGTCGGCGGGGCGGAATCCCAGCTCGGCGAGGATCTCGTCGTTGTGCTCGCCCAGGTCCGGCGCCCGCTTGGCCGGGACCTTCGCGACGCCTCGCAGGTTGACCGGGCTGTTGATGGTGTACTCCAGCCCGCTGACTCCTTCCAGCGGCACGACGATGTCGTTCGCGCGAAGCTGCGGATCCTGCGCGGTCACCTCCGGCGTCTGAATAAGGCTGTAAGTGATGCGCTCCTGGTCCAGCACCTCCTTCCAGTGGTCGAATGGCCGCGAGCGGAACTCGCCGTCGAGCAGCTCGGTCAGCGCGGCGGAGTTCTTGACGAAGCCCTCGATGTCCACGAAACGGGGATCCGCGAGCAGCTCGGCGTGCCCGATGGCCCGCGTCAGTCCCGGCCAGTGCGGGGGTGAGGCGACCAGCATGAACCACTCGCCGTCCGCGGCTCGGTAAGGGTTGATCAGCGGGTTCACTGGCGCCTTCCGATCGTGCAGGGCGAACGGCGTGCCGCCGGCGAGCGCGCCGGCCACGAGCGTGCCCGTGGCCCAGACACCCTCGGCGAGCAGCGACGTCCCGACGCTGGCCCCTTGTCCCGTCCGCTCACGGCGGTACAGGGCGGTCACGATCGCCGCGTAGATACCGATCGCCGACATGTAGTCGCCGCTGCCCCAGACCGGTACCGTCGGCGGGGCTTCCGCATCCCGGGTGGAGGCCAGAAGTCCGCTGCGCGCCCAGTATGCGGTCAGATCGAAGCCCGGCTGACCGGCGTCGGGACCGGCATCCCCGAAGCCCGTGATGTCGGCATAGACGACGCGCGGGTTCCAGCCCGAGACCTCGTCGTAGCCGAGGTGCAGCTTCTCACGTGTGCCGTGCGGGAAGTTGGTGATCACCACATCGGCCCACTCCACAAGGCGCCTGAGGATCTCGGTGGCCGCAGGCGACTTCAGGTCGATCACCATGCCGCGCTTGTTGCGGTTGGCGAGGTGCCAGCTGTAGTTGGCCTGTGCCCGGGGACTGGGTGGCACGAAGCTCAGCCGCCGCTGGGGGTCGCCCTGTCCCGGCGGCTCGATCTTGATGACGTCCGCTCCGAAGTCGGAGAGCACGGTGGCCGCGGCCGGTCCCGCGATGAAGCTCGACGCATCGAGGACCCTCAGGCCGGTGAAGACGGATTCGGTGGTCATCGTGGTCACCTCACGAAGGCGCTCAGGCCGCCGGTCACGGCACGTCCGACGATGAGCGTCTGGATCTCCCGTGTCCCCTCGTAGGAGTAGAGGGCCTCGGCGTCGGCGACGAAGCGGCCGACCTTGTAGTCGAGGACGATGCCGTTGCCGGCCAGCAACTCCCGTGCCCACCCCACGTTCTCGCGCATCCGCACCGTGCAGTAGGCCTTCGCCAGGGCGGACTGCTCGTCCCGGTACACGCCGGCGTCCTGCAACTGGGCCAGGCGCGTCACCATCCCGCACGATGCCGTGGCATTGCCGAGCATCTTCACCAGCAGGTCCTGCACGAGCTGGAAGCCCCCGATCGGGCGCCCGAACTGCTCGCGCTCCTTCGCGTACTGCAGTGCGATCTCGTAGGCGCCGAACATCACTCCCACCGCCTGCCACGCCACCCCGCTGCGCGTCCGGCGCAGGATCTCGGCGGTGTCCTTGAACGAGTTCGCGTTCTGCAGCCGGTTGGCCTCCGGAACGCGGCAGCCGTCGAGCACGATGTCGGCGTTCTGCACGATCCGCAGCGCCATCTTGTTCTCGATCTTCGTCGCGGTGAACCCGGGGGTGTCCTTCTCCACGACGAAGCCCAGCACGTGCTGCGTCTCGACATCTCGGGCCCAGACGACGACCAGATCGGCGAACGTCGCGTTCCCGATCCACCGCTTGGCCCCGTCGAGGATCCATCCGTCGCCGTCCCGGCGCGCGGTCGTCCGCAGGCCGCCGGCCACGTCGGAGCCGCCGTGCGGCTCGGTCAACGCGAAGGCGCCGATCTTCTCGAAGCGGCTCATCGCCGGCAGCCACCGCAGCTTCTGTTCGTCGGAGCCGCAGGTGAGGATGGTGCCCATGGCCAGACCCGTGTGCACGCCGAAGAATGTCGCCAAAGACGCGTCGGCGTGCCCGAACTCCAGCGCGATGAAGCCCGCGAGGAGGTTGCTCGGCCTGGATTCCGGGGAGTCGGGATCGGCCCAGTCCACAAGACCGAGCCCCCCGAAGCCCTCGACCAACTGGAAGGGGAACTCGGCCCGGGCCCAGTAGTCGTCGACGATCGGGGCGGCCTGCGTGCGGAGGAACTCGCGAACGGACTCGATCTTCTTCCGCTCCCCGTCCGACAGCAGTTCCTCGTAGGCGTAAAAGTCGGCGGGCAGCAACCCTTCATCCAGGTAGGGACCGGACGGTGTCGGCAAGGTCGTTGCGCCGCTCATGGCAGTCTCCCTCAAGCACTGTGGGGCCTGGCTCGGAGATCCATGCCCGGCGTTTCGGTTTCCCCGGCGCGATTAAACGCGGATCCAGGGCCGGTCCCGCAGACCCGCGCCGCACAGGGCTGCCGTTGTCGCCGCGAACCACCCCAGCGGCCCGTTGCCGCCCGGTGAGGGAGCGATGAGACAGGACTGCGTGCCTGCCCGGTGAGCGGCTACCCGAGCCGGGGCGCAGCTCAGGGCAGCGGTTCGATGACGACGCCGAGGACGCTGTCCCGGGGCTGTTCCCGAACACCTGATGGGGGACTGTGAAACGTTCGATGAAACTCCCGATCATGGAAGATGCATCGATGACCAGCAACAACGTGACCGAGGCCGAGATTGCCGAGCCGTCTGAGGTGGTGCCGTCGACATCTGTGGATGACCGTGCCAAGCCGGCTATAACCTCGGCCCTGCCAAGGCACAGCCCTCTGTAGCACGCTTTAGGTGCCTGTCTGGTGCTGCAGTCCGTCCAACAGCGCCTCCAGGCCGAACTCGAAGCTCTGATCCGGAGCCGCGTTGTACTCGGCGGCGGGTGTCTCGAGGCGAACGCGGAGGTGGGGGTGGCGCATGGCGACCTCCTGGGCCCTGTCCATGGCCTCCTGGATCTGCCGCTCCGCGCCGGTGGGGCCCCGGTCGAGCTTGCGGGCCAGGGACGCGGCGGCCGCGGCGCCGGCCGCATTGCCGAGGACGTAGGTGAGCAGGGCCGCGGCGGCCCGGTCGGCCTGGGCCGGGGTGAACCCGGCGGCCTCGTGCAGGGCGAGGCTGTGGTCGTCGTGTCGCGCCTTGTTCTCCCCGTAGAGGATGTGGGCCGCGAAGGCCTGCACCAGCCAGGGGTGGCGCAGGAGCATCGCGTGGAGATCGGTGGCCATCGTCGCGGCTGTGGTCCGCCAGTCGCCCGCGTCGAGGTCGGGCAGGCTCAGCTCGCCCCAGACGTGGTTGGTGGCGAGCAGTACGAGATTGTCCTTGTTCTTGACGTGCCAGTACACGGCCGTGGCGGCGGAGTCGAGCCGCTTGCCCAGCGCGCGCATGGTGAGACCTTCGAGGCCTTCCGCGTCCAGGAGCTCGACGGCGGTGCGGACGATCTGGTCGCGGGTGAGGGTGTCGCGTGCCATGGCCTCACGGTACGCGGCGACTTGCACAAAGTTCAAGCGGGGTCTTGCACAATGTTCAAGTGCTCGGCTACGGTCGTTCTCGTCAACCGATTGAACTAAGTGCAAGTCGAAGGAGAGAACCGTGAACGTCCTTGCCGCAGCTATGCAGTTGCTCGTCGCCGTTGCCTTCCTCAGCATTCCGCTGGTCCGGCATCGCTTCGGCCCCGCCGCCAAGGCCGCGGCCGTGGCCGAGCTGCGCCGGCAGGAGGTTCGACCGGAGGTGCTGGAGGAGAACAGGCTGCGCTTCGACGCCGGCGGGCACGAGACGGCGGCCCCCGTGACGGTCGCCGTGGTCATGACTGCCGTGGCGGTGGCCAACATCGCGGAGGCGGATTCGGCCCGGCTGTTGACCTGGATATTCTCCGCGCTGGTCCTGCTGATGAACGTGGTGATCGTCTACAGCAACCTGACTGCGGTGCGGTCGGTCGAGGCCGCCTTCCGGCGCAAGGGCGACCCCGAATTGGCCCGTGTCGAGGTCGCTCCGTTCCTGCGGGCCGCCGAGGGCGCCTTCCCGGGCTGGGTGCGGATACAGACCTATGTGCGCAATACGATCGTCTTTGGCGGCTCCGCCGTCGCTCTGCTCGCGGTCTCCGTCGCCTGACCGTACCGCGCACCACGCAGGGGCAGGGCGTCGCTCAGTCCTCTGGCTGCGGCGCCATCCTGTGCGGACCCTTGCGGTTGTAGTAACGGGTCATCAAGAAGCCCAAGGCCAGCGCGATGTAGACGAGCATGGACACGATCCGGTCTTCCGAGTCAGGAATTCTGTTCAGATGTATAGTGAACCGCCCCGGGTTTGATGGAGACATCGAAGACCCGGAAGGATGCCGACCATGGCTGCTCCCCGTAAGTACCCCGACGAACTGCGCGAGCGTG
>NZ_JBFBCG010000145.1:0-9607 GCF_040683105.1 Streptomyces sp. NPDC051020
TCGCCCTCGTCATGCTCACCCTCGCCGGCCCCCGCCCCACCCTTCCCGGACGCCAACCCGCCACAGAGTGACCCACTCATACGGCAGGAGAGCCCTTTTGGGCCTGTCCGACGGGTCGCGTCACCGACCCGCACACGACAGCACTGTCACCCGAATGGCACAACATGACGTGCCACCCACATGGGTGAGGATCAAGCTGGCTAGTGCCCAACCGAGGCAATCCGTGAAAGGGGAACCGAATGCGCATTCGACGAATTCTCGCCGCCGTCATCGCCACGGCAGCCCTCGCCGGGCTCGGCCTCACAGGCGCCGCCACCGCCACCGCCGCCACCGCACAGGGTGCCCCATCCGCCGTCAGCCCTTCTCAGTGCAGGGATGGCGGCGGAGAGCCCCGGATCGACTTGCCGGGCAACCCCTGCGTGGGCGGTCAATACGACGGCCAGGCGGTCGACTAAACCCCACAAGGCGCCCCGCAGCCACGCGCCGCGGGGCGCTCCCGCGCGAACGTAGCCGGGAGAGTCGCAGGGACTGTGCCGACCCCAACTCTTCCAGCTCCGCCGACCAGACGTCAGGCTGTACATCGTTTTGCGTGACAAGCGCAATGGGCCACCGCACGCGAAGTCACGAACTCACCAAACCTGACGGAACGTCAGCCAGATGCACTCAGACACATGCTCCTGACCAGCAGGAATAGCGAACTGCGACTGGAGTATGAGTACTCCAGTCGCAGATCGTGATCTTGCTGGTGGGGAGAGGGGCGTCAGTCAGGGACGGCCGCTATTCCAGCCACGTCCCGTCGCGCATGATGACTCTGCCGCGTAGTTCCGGCTCACCGCGCCAAGCGCGCACACTCTTCGGCGCCACGCGCACATACAGAAAGGAACCCTCCTCCGCACGCGGGTCCCATCCGAACTTGGCGACGAACGCCTCCGCCGCGTCGCCGGGCACATCCTGGTCCAGGAAGCACTCTGCCTCACCCTGGAGAAGCACCACATCGAAGGTGTCCGGCAGCGCCAGGCGCACGCGCGGCTCCTCGCGGACGTTCCGCGCAGTCACGGAAGTGGCACTGGTGCACATCCACACGGCGCGCCCATCCCACAAGAACCACAGCGGCACCTGGTGCGGCCCGTGATCGGGATGTGCTGTCGACACCCATACATCCCGCTCGGCAACGAGCCGTTCCAGAGTGTCGCGCTTACGCTCCGCCGCGTGGCGGCGAACAATTCTCGTGGTCTGCATGAGCGCCGACCTTAGCCAGCAGGTGCAAAGCGCGCATGAGGCGAGGGACCTACTCCCGGCGACCGATGAACCCCTCAGCCTCTGACTCGGAGACGGCCAACGGGGGTGCTCAGCGTGGCAAACTGGAGCGCTCAGTACAGGTCGGCTGATAGACGGGGTACGGTCACCGCTGATCATCGTGTGTTGTGTGGACAAACGAAGAGACGGTGGCGACAGGCCATTGCATGGACCCTGCCCGCCGGCACGAGGTGTTCGAGGTCCTGATGAGCCGGATAGCGGGCCGGTTCGCGCGGGTTGAGCCCCGGCGCCGGGTGCGGGACCTGGTACTGGGGCTGCTGTCGGACCTGCCGCGCAAGAACTGCTGGTCGATCGCCGAGTGGGCCGGGGAGGCGAGTCCGGACGGCATGCAGCACCTGCTCGGCCGAGCCAGGTGGGATGCCGACGCCGTGCGTCATGACGTGTGTGAGTACGTCCTGGAGCATCTGCACGACGAGGACGCCGTGCTGGTGGTCGACGAGACCGGGGACGTGAAGAAGGGCACGCACACCGTCGGTGTCCAGCGCCAATACGCCGGCACCGCCGGCAGAATCGAAAACGCGCAGGTCGCCGTCTATCTCGTCGACGCAAGCCGCCGCGGGCACGCGGCGGTGGACCGTGAACTGTACGTTCCGCGCTCGTGGACATGCGACCCGGACCGCTGCCAGGCAGCCGGGCTGGGCGAGGACACCGTCTTCGCGACCAAGCCGGAGCTGGCCGCCCGCATGATCGGCCGGTTCCTGGACGCCGGGCACCGCGTGGGCTGGGTGGCGGGCAACGAGGTCTATGGCGGTAACCCGAAGCTGCGGTTCCGTGCTGGAAGAGCGCACGGTCGGCTACGTAATCGCCGTTGCCTGCTCGGCCGAAGTCACCACCGGTGCGGGGAAGTTCCGCGCGGACGACTTGGCCGCGAAGGTGCCCGAGCGGGCCTGGCAGAAGCTGTCGGCAGGGGCCGGCGCCAGGGGCACCGCTTCTGCGACTGGGCCGTCATCGACCTGGCCGATGAACGGCCCGGCAGTCACCGGCTGCTGATCCGCCGCAACCGCACCACGCAACCTGCGGTGGGCCGTCGACTGCGATATCCCAAAGCGCGGAGGCAACGCCCGCCAGGCACACCCGCTGACCGGCACATAGATGATCGCCGCGAACAGCGTCTCATCAGGCGTGTCCTGCGTCCCGCCCGCCGTCCTGCGCCCGTACCCGGGACGGCGGGATCAGCGGCTCCGCGATCTTCCACAGCCCGTCCGGAACAACCCGACTTCACGTACCCCGCCCCATGGCCGGTCCAACGAGCCGATCCCACATTTAGGACACGGTCTTAAAGCGGGCCAGGACGGGGCGATGCGAGCCAAAGCGCTGAGAGGTTGCGCAGATCAGAGGAAAACCGCAGGTCAAGGTGTTGTGAGGGGCTCACTGTGCGGGGGCTCCGGCCGTTCCTGCTTCCCCCTCGACCCGGCCCGACCGCAGTTCGCCCGCTGAACGTGCCACTGGAGTGGCTCTCGACCCGATCGGCGTCCCGGGGCTGGTGAGACCGGCAGGAATCGGGTACATACGGACGAGTAGCACCTAGCACCGGTTGGTATGCCTCGGGAGACGCGCATGCGCTCCGCGCGGACCGGCCGGGTCCGCCAACCCGACAACGCGGCGAGGTGAGCTCCTCATGTCCGCACCATCCGCTCCGAAGAACACGCCCAAGGTCACCGAGCGTGAAGCGCGTCAAGTGGCCGAAGCCGCACGCGAGCAGGACTGGCGCAAGCCCAGTTTCGCCAAGGAACTCTTCCTCGGCCGCTTCCGGCTGGACCTGATTCATCCGCATCCCATGCCGCCCGGCGACGACGTCAGGCGCGGCGAGGCGTTCCTCGCCCGGTTGCGCGACTTCTGCGAAACCAAGATCGACGGCGCTCTGATCGAGCGTGAGGCGAAGATCCCCGACGAGGTCATCAACGGCCTCAAGGAGCTCGGCGCCCTCGGGATGAAGATCGACCCGAAGTACGGCGGCCTGGGACTGACCCAGGTCTACTACAACAGGGCGCTCGCCCTGGTCGGCTCCGCCAACCCGGCGATCGGCGCGCTGCTCTCCGCCCACCAGTCCATCGGCGTACCGCAGCCGCTGAAGCTCTTCGGCAGCCAGGAGCAGAAGGACACCTTCCTTCCCCGGCTCGCCCGCACCGACATCTCGGCGTTTCTCCTCACCGAACCGGATGTCGGCTCCGACCCTGCCCGGCTCGCCACCTCGGCCGTTCCGGACGGTTCCGACTACATCCTCGACGGTGTGAAGCTGTGGACGACCAATGGCGTTGTCGCAGACCTGCTGGTCGTCATGGCCCGCGTCCCGAAGTCGGTCGGCCACAAGGGCGGCATCACCGCGTTCGTCGTCGAGGCGGACGCCCCGGGCATCACCGTGGAGAACCGCAACGCCTTCATGGGGCTGCGCGGGCTCGAGAACGGCGTGACCCGCTTCCACCGCGTCCGGGTCCCGGCCGCCAACCGTATCGGCCCGGAGGGAGCCGGTCTCAAGATCGCCCTCACCACGCTCAACACGGGCCGGCTGTCGCTCCCCGCCATGTGCGTCGGAGCGGGAAAGTGGTGCCTGAAGATCGCCCGCGAATGGTCGGCGGTCCGCGAACAGTGGGGCAGGCCGGTTGCCCGGCACGAAGCCGTCGGTGCCAAGATCTCTTTCATCGCGGCCACCACATTCGCCCTGGAAGCAGTTGTCGACCTCGCCTCGCAGATGGCGGACGAGGATCGCAACGACATCCGCATCGAGGCAGCGCTGGCCAAGCTGTACGGCTCCGAGATGGGCTGTCTCATGGCCGACGAACTGGTTCAGATCCGGGGCGGCCGGGGCTTCGAGACCGCCGACTCCCTCGCCGCCAGGGGCGAACGGGCCGTCCCCGCCGAACAACTCCTCCGCGACCTGCGGATCAACCGGATCTTCGAGGGCTCGACAGAGATCATGCATCTGCTGATCGCCCGCGAGGCCGTTGACGCCCACCTGAAAGTTGCCGGAGATCTTATCGACCCCGACAAGCCCCTCTCGGCGAAGGCGAAGGCGGGAGCGAACGCGGCCGGCTTCTACGCCCGCTGGTTGCCCAAGCTTGTCACCGGACCAGGTCAACTGCCGCGCACCTACAACGAGTTCCATCCGCCCGGGCACCCGGACCTGTCCACCCATCTGCGCTACGTCGAACGCTCTGCCCGCAAACTGGCCCGCTCCACCTTCTACGCGATGTCGCGCTGGCAGGGACGCATGGAGACCAAGCAGGGCTTTCTCGGCAGGATCGTCGACATCGGTGCCGAACTCTTCGCGATGAGCGCCGCCTGCGTCCGTGCCGAACTTCTGCGCACCACCGACGAGCACGGCCGAGAGGCCTACCAACTCGCCGACGCCTTCTGCCACCAGTCCCGCATTCGCGTCGAGGAACTCTTCACCCGCCTGTGGTCCAACACCGACCAGCTCGACCGACGCGTGGTGGACGGCGTCCTCTCCGGCGCGTACCTCTGGCTGGAGCAGGGCGTCGTCGACCCGAGCGGCGAGGGCCCCTGGATCGCCGATGCCACCCCCGGCCCGGCAACCAAGGACAACGTCCACCGTCCCATCAGCTGACCGCCGGTCCATCGAGCCGGCCGGTCGGGCCGGGCGGGAGGCGTCCACTCGCTGGACGCTCCCCGCCCGGCCGTGTGCCGTAGGGCAGGATGGGGTCCCGTGACCGTCATCGGCATCCCCGGTTCCAAGTCCGTCACCGCACATGCCCCGTTCCTGGCTGCTGCCGCGGACGGAGTCGGCACCCTCGTGCGCCCCCTGCGCTCGGATGACACCGAGGGCTTTGCCCAGGGCCGTTCGTGCCTCGGTTACGAGGTCGCCCAGGAAGCGGACCGCCGGCACATCGGGGGCCGCCCGGCCGGACCCGCGCAGTGGGCCAAGTTCCGCACATCATGATCTCCGCACTCGCCCGGTTGATCCGGCACACCCCGACTGCCGTCGTCCCGGCACTGCTGGACCGTCTCGAAACACAGCAGCGCGAGGAGCTCCTCGCCGGCCACCCCACGGCACCGGCCGTCGCCGAGTACGTACTCGACAGCGGAAGCACCGGTGACCGAGTGGCTCTGGCGCGCAACAAGCAGACCGAACGAGGCGTACTGCTCAGGCTGTTGGAGCACCGGGAGTACGAGGTGGACCGGGCGGTGTACGCCCACCGGCGGACCACCGGCGTCATGCGTCGAGCCATCGCTCCCGCCGCACATGTACCCGAGCGGGGCACCGGGGAGCTCATCTCGCTGTTGAGATGCCATCAGCGCGTTCGCCACGCCTTGCGGATCCTGGACGCTCCGCACCGCCTCGACCTCGGTCTGCTGGTGGCCGAGCACCGGCGTGAACCACTGCCCCCGGGCGCCGTCGAGGCGCTGATCCTGAGCGATGAGTGCCCGCGTGAGGTGGTGCTCGCGCTTCTCGACACCCGGGGGACTCGCTCGTACAGCCGCTGGTGGTACCGTCCGGCCGTGCGAGCGGTCAGGACCGGCGCGATCACCCCCGCCGAACTGGTCCGACACCATGCCCCGGTCGACCGCACTCTGCTGCTGCCCGCCGTCGAGGTACGAGGAGGGCTGCGCTGGAACGACGCCGAGCGGGCTGCGGTGCAGCGCGAGATCGACCGCGTCCTGTCCCTGCCCGACATGGGGCGCCGAGGCGCCGCCCGGACCCGTGGTCGCGACCTGGCACCCATGGGAGGCCGAGCCCACCGGCTCAGGGACGCCGTACTCGCGGACCTCGCGCACATCGAGGGGTGGCCGCAAAGGGCCCGGCGCAAGCAGGCTCTGGTCGCCGGCCTGATCACCGGCGACGACGTGATCCTCCACGGCGCCCCCGCGCTCCGGGCCCTGGACGAGAGTTGGTGGCTCGGTCACCTGGAACGCTTCGATCTGCCCGGAGTCGTCACAGCCGCCCATGCTCGCGCCACGGCGCTCACCCGCGCCGCCCTCGGCGAGGACGCCGACGCTTGGTGGGCCGCCGCCCAGAGGCTGCCGGAATTCACAGGAACACTTCCTGAGCTGCTCCTCCCGGAGTCTCCGGGGACGCGCTGTCCGCCTGCCGTGCCGATGCGGCAACAATGGGGGGCATGAGCGACAGCCCTGCACCCCTCGCCGACCCGCACCTCGTCTTCGATGCAGTGGAAGGGCGCCGGGATCTTGTCATCCTCGGCTCCACCGGGTCCATCGGCACCCAGGCCATCGACCTGGTGTTGCGTAACCCCGACCGCTTCCGCGTCACCGCGCTCTCCGCCGCGGGAGGGCGGGTCGCTCTCCTCGCAGAGCAGGCGCGGCAACTGAGGGTGCGCACCGTCGCCGTCGCCGTGCCGGACGCGGTGCCGGCCCTCCGCGAAGCGTTGCGCGAGCAGTACGGTGCCGGGGAACCGCTGCCTGAGATCCTGGTGGGCCCGGACGCCGCTACGCAGCTCGCCGGGAGCGCCTGCCACACCGTGCTCAACGGAATCACCGGCTCGATCGGTCTGGCCCCCACGCTCGCCGCGCTGGAGGCCGGTCGTACGCTCGCCCTCGCCAACAAGGAATCGCTGATCGTGGGCGGGCCGCTGGTGAAGGCCGTGGCCAAGCCGGGCCAGATCATCCCGGTCGACTCCGAGCACGCCGCGCTCTTCCAGGCGCTCGCCGCCGGCACCCGGGCCGATGTCCGGAAGCTTGTCGTCACGGCATCCGGCGGCCCGTTCCGGGGACGGACGAAGAGCGAGCTGGCGAGCGTCACGCGTGAGCAGGCGCTCGCGCACCCCACCTGGGCCATGGGCCCGGTGATCACGGTCAACTCCGCCACCCTGGTCAACAAGGGACTGGAGGTCATCGAGGCGCATCTCCTCTACGACATCCCGTTCGAGCGGATCGAAGTCGTCGTCCACCCCCAGTCGTACGTTCACTCCATGGTGGAGTTCACCGACGGCTCCACCCTCGCCCAGGCCACCCCGCCGGACATGCGCGGACCGATCGCCATCGGCCTGGGCTGGCCGGAGCGCATCCCTGACGCGGCACCCGCTTTCGACTGGTCGAAGGCGTCCAGTTGGGAGTTCTTCCCGCTCGACAACGACGCCTTCCCGTCCGTGGGCCTGGCCAGACACGTCGGAACGCTCGGCGGCACCGCCCCTGCGGTGTTCAACGCCGCGAACGAGGAATGTGTGGACGCTTTCCTGGCAGGACAGCTGCCGTTCAACGGAATCATGGATACGGTCACGGCGGTGGTGGCCGAACACGGCACCCCTTCCACGGGAACTTCACTCACGGTCGCAGACGTCCTGGAAGCGGAGAGCTGGGCACGGGCCCGGGCTCGGGAACTCTCGGCGAAAGCGACAGCGGAGGCGCGCGCATGAGTATTACGACGGTCCTGTTGACGATTCTGGGCATCGTCGTCTTTGTCATCGGCCTGCTGTTCTCGATCGCCTGGCACGAACTGGGACACCTGTCGACCGCGAAGCTCTTCGGGATCCGCGTCCCGCAGTACATGGTCGGCTTCGGCCCGACCATCTGGTCGCGGAAGAAGGGCGACACCGAGTACGGGATCAAGGCGATCCCGGCCGGTGGCTACATCCGCATGATCGGCATGTTCCCGCCCGGTCCGGACGGACGGATCGAGGCGCGCTCCACCTCGCCGTGGCGAGGCATGATCGAGGACGCCCGAGAAGCCGCTTTCGAGGAACTCGAACCGGGTGACGAGAAGCGCCTCTTCTACACGCGCAAGCCGTGGAAGCGCGTGATCGTCATGTTCGCCGGACCGTTCATGAACCTGGTCCTGGCCGTCGCCATCTTCCTCGGGGTCGCCATGACCTTCGGCTTTCAGACGCAGACCACCGAGGTCGCGGGCGTCCAGAAGTGCGTGATCGCGCAGAGCGAGAAGCGTGACACCTGCAAGAAGAGCGACCCGGTCTCACCCGCGCAGGCCGCCGGACTGAAGAAGGGCGACAAGATCGTCGCCTTCAACGGTCAGAAGGTGGACGACTGGGCCACCCTCTCCGACCGGATCCGCGAAACCATCGGCCCCGCCACCCTCACAGTCCAGCGCGACGGCCAGGAGAAGACCCTCCACGCCGTGCTGCAGGAGAACTCGGTCGCCAAGAAGGACTCCAAGGGTGAGGTAGTCCCCGGGAAGTTCGTTCCGGCCGGATACCTCGGCTTCGCCGCCCAGACCGAGATCGTCCCCCTCTCCTTCGGCGACTCGGTCGTCCGCATGGGAGACATGATCCAGAACGGCGTCGACTCGATCATCGCCCTCCCGTCCAAGATCCCGGACCTGTGGAGCGCGGCCTTCGGCGACGGCGAGCGAGCGGCCGACTCCCCGGTCGGCGTCGTGGGCGCGGCCAGGATCGGCGGCGAGGTGATGACGCTGGACGTCCCGGCGACGAACCAGATCGCGATGATGCTGTTCCTGCTGGCCGGCTTCAACCTCTCGCTGTTCCTCTTCAACATGCTGCCCCTGCTGCCGCTCGACGGCGGGCACATCGCGGGAGCCCTCTGGGAGTCCCTGCGCCGCAATGTGGCGCGGGTCTTCAAGCGCCCCGACCCCGGCCCCTTCGACGTGGCCAAGCTGATGCCGGTCGCCTATGTCGTCGCCGGCGTCTTCATCTGCTTCACCCTGCTCGTCCTGGTGGCCGACATCGTCAATCCGGTCAAGATCTCCTGACTGCCCTGAGGCAACGGCCGGCCCGAGGCACGGGCCGGCCCGGAGAGTCGACCGGTCCGCGCGCCCATGGGCCTGGCGCCCGCCCGGCCTGGCGCGTTGCCACGCGTCACGCCGGACGACCCCGGCGCGACGATCGGACAGATCGGGCCGGGCGCACGACAGGCGGTGACCGGGCATACATCTGATCTGATGGCCGGGCGCCTCTGTTTGCACGGGCTTCGGGGTGCGGTGTGCTCCGGGTTCCCCCCGGTGCCGTAACCTCGAAGGCCGGAGCCCGCCGATCTCGGGACCTTGATCCACACCTTGGGGATGCTCAGCGCATGACTGCGATTTCTCTCGGAATGCCGTCCGTTCCGACCAAGCTCGCCGACCGGAGGGTCAGCCGCAAGATCCAGGTCGGGTCGGTGGCGGTCGGTGGGGATGCGCCGGTGTCGGTGCAGTCGATGACCACGACCCGTACGTCGGACATCGGTGCGACGTTGCAGCAGATCGCGGAGTTGACGGCGTCCGGCTGTCAGATCGTGCGGGTGGCGTGTCCGACGCAGGATGATGCGGATGCGTTGGCGACGATCGCCAGGAAGTCGCAGATTCCGGTGATTGCGGATATTCATTTCCAGCCGAAGTATGTGTTCGCGGCGATTGATGCGGGCTGTG
>NZ_JBFBCG010000146.1:0-9456 GCF_040683105.1 Streptomyces sp. NPDC051020
TGACCACGGGCCGACCGGGCGAGGCGGCGCGCATTCGCTGCCCGGTGTGGGCCGGGGTCGGGTCGGAAGACCCGATCATGCCGCCCGCGCAACGGAACGCGTTCACCGCCGAGATGCAGGCCGCGGGCGTCGACTGGCGCCTCGCGGTCTACGGCGGCGCCTTGCACGCCTTCCACCACCCGCCGGTCGACCACCCCGTGGTCCCCGGCGTCGGCTACCACCCACAGCACGCGCAGCGAGCCTGGCGCGACGTCGTCGACCTGCTCGCCGAGTGCCTGCCCGTGACGGAGGATCTGGTCAGTCCAAGCTCGGCCACCCGCTGACTAGCGCTTACCGGTCACTACGGCACATTTCTGGCGTGTTCCGGTCCCGTCCCTTCCTTCAACGCCGCAGGACGCCGACGACGCGCTCTCTGCCCAAGATCGGGTCCTCCACGCAACCTTCGGGAGTGACGAGGGGGTGCCGCCTGCGCGACATCGCCAAGCGCCTCGTCATCACCACCGGCGCGAAGAAGGGGCGGCACCCCTCGCCCGCCACCGTCATGAGGATGCTGCGCGAGCACGACGAGCAGACGACCTAAACGCTCAAGATCATCTCGTTGCCCCTTTGACGCGCATCTCGGTCACACCCCAAGATCCCCGTGAGTTTGCGGAGACTGAAGGCAGTTCAGCGGGAACTTGAGGATCCGATGCCGCCATATTGATGGATAGACCCGTAGGTTGGCGGCGAACACGCTGAGTCGTGGTCGGTCTGGGGAAGCAGTCAGCGGCCTTCTCGTCGATGCCGACGACAAGGCCGAGGTGGAGTGGGTTGGTGCTGTGGGTGAGAGCGTCTTCGAGCCACTCCAAGCGCTGGCATACCAACATGCCAGGCGTGATCGGGCATTCCGGCAGGTCGGACAGCCGCCAGTGCGCTCAGCCCATCTGGTGTCCGTCCGCGAGCAGCCGGTGGGCGTTGCAGTTGGTCAGTCGGCGCCAGTTCTGGCCACCGTCCGGTCGCAGTGACCGGTCGAGTATGCCGATCGCCCGCAGCACCTGCTCGTGTCGAGTCCAGGCGTAGTCGCTGCCGAAGAGCAGATGGTCCTGGCCGACCACCGAACGCAGCGCGGCCAGTTGCGGAGCGGACGGGGTGCCCGCCAAGTCGTAATGGAAGGTGCCGAGCAGTTCATCCATCGTCCGCCGGTCGTCAGGCTCACTGTGGATCGACCTGAACAGCTCCACCCGGTCGACGAGCAGTGGCAGTACTCCTCCGGCGTGCGGCACGATCACCCGCAACCGCGGGTAGAGCTCGGCGGCCCCGCTGAGGATGAAGTCCACCACGGTACGCGCGGTGTCAAAGAGGAACTCGATCATCGGCCGCGGTCGGCCAACGGCGAGATTCTCGCACCCGACGCAGGAGGTCGGGTGGAGCAGCACCACCGCACCGAGCCGATCGAGTTCGGCGAGCACCGGGCGCAGCCGCCGGTCACCGAGGTAGTGACCGGCATTGTTGGTCAGCACGATGACGCCGCGGGCGCCGAGCCGGTGGAAGGCCCGGTCGATCTCGGCCAGTGCACCGTCGGTGTCGGGCAACGGCAGCACCGCGAAGTAGCCGAACCGGTGCGGGTGCTCGGCCGCCGTAGCGGCAGCCACGTCGTTCATCTCGCGGGCCAGCGCCCGGGCGGCAGCATCGTCGCCGAAATGCACCCCAGGCGAAGACAGCGAGAGCAGGCTGAACGCGATCCCGGCCTCGTCCATCAGCCGTAGATGCTGATCAGCACTCCACCGCGGCCAGTAGTTCTCCGGCATGCCGTCGGGCTCCCGATGTCCGGCGTTGATGGCTCGGGCGATATACCTGTTAGTGATGAAGTGCGCGTGAACGTCCACCACTTGCTCACCACCGCCTCCAGCGGCGGTGTCGGCGTCGGTAGGGCAAGCGCTGTTGGTGCTGGTCATGATGGTGCTCCTTCCTGCAGGAGCTTTGGCCGGACTCGCCTCGTTCCACGTCGGTTCGCCTCAGGCCTTGTTGCAGGTCCGCGTCAGCGGGAGGCGGGCGCCCTGCCGCCAGACCCCCTGGATCGAAAGTGAGTCGCCGATGACAGCGGTCGGGTCGCCGGCCACCAGCAGCAGGTCGGCACGCAGCCCCGGCGCGATCCGGCCGCGATCGGACAGCCCGAACCGGCGGGCGGGCAGCACGGTTGCCGCCCGCAGTGCCTCGATCGGGGTCAGCCCGGCCTGCACCAGCAGCCGCAACTCGTCATGCAGACTCGCACCGTGCGCCAGCCCGGGCACCTGCGGGGCCGATGCGTCGGTTCCGGCGAGTACGTCGACCCCGGCCTCGCGCAGCGCGGCCACGGTGGCCAGGGCGAAGGCGAAGTTCTCGCTCGGCACGCTGCCCCGGACCCGGGTCAGGCTTTCCAGCCAGACCGGCTCCACCTTGGACCTCACTCGGGGGTCAGCGGCCAGTTCGGCTCCGGCGGGCTGGCCGGTGATCGCGGCCAGGGTGGTGAGCGTCGGGATGACAAACGCGCCGCAGGAGGCAATCTGTTCGATGATCTCCGTGGTGTGCGGCTGGTCGACGAACAGGTGGGTCAGCGCGTCCGCGCCGGCTGAGATCGCCTGCCGGGCGGCCTCCAGGGTCAGCGTGTGTACCAGCACCAGCACGTCCCGTTGGTGACCGGAGCGGACCGCGGCCCGAAGCACCTCCGGGTCGAGGCGGGGCACCGGGGTGCCCAGCACCCGCCCGTCCTCAACCAGCACCTTGAGGTAGTCGGCTCCCTCCGCCAACCGGTCGGCCACGAAGCCTGGCACCTCGTCGGGCCGGGTCGCGGTCGGCCAGATCGGATCGCCCATTCCCCGGCGCAGCTGGTGCGGATGGCCGTCTGGCACAGTGAGGCCCACCGAGGCGCTGCGGACGTCGGCCAGGTTGGTACGGACGGCGGCCTCGCGGCGCAGCGGACCCATCACCTCGGGCATCGAGAGCAGGTCGAACTCGGTGGTCACCCCGAAGAGCAGCGCCGATCGCAGCGCGTCCCGGTCGGCATGGGTGTGTGCGTCGATCATGCCGGGCAGCAACGTCGACCCTGAACCGTCAACCACCTGCTCTCCAGGCTGCGGCCGATCACCGACCGCGACCTCGGTAATCAGGCCACCCGCCACTCGTACGTCGACCTGGTCCAGCACCCGCTCACCATCGAACACCCGGGCACCGACAATCATGAACCGATCCATGACAACCTCCCGTCCAGGTGTCGTCGCGGATGCCTTGGAACTCAGTCACCTGTCCACAGGCCACGCAATACGGCCCGCTGCCGGCGGCGCAGCCGCCGAACCTCCCGGTGCACCTCGTGCCGGGCGATGTCATGATCCTCGGCCGAGGCATGGAGCTGGAGGGGGATCGGTACGACCCCGAACCTGAGCACCCCATGTCAGACGCTGCGCATACCGTCACGCTATGCCCGACCAGGCGTTCCCGCAGGCCGGACAATGCCAGGCACCCCGACCCAGCATCTCTCGTCAAGGCAGGGGCCAGAACCGGAAGTGCGACCGACAGGACCGAACACGCCGCACAGGCGCCCGGCAGGAAGTCTGTGCGGATGCGGATCGTCGCTCAGACCGGTCGACCGGCACGGCAAACCTCCCGTCCCCGGGGCCAACCTGGACCTCCTCACCTTCACCACGACTGCGCATCGGCCGAACGGCATGAGAAAGCTTCAAGAATCCCGAATTTACGTCACCCGGCGGCAAGACACCTGCGAGAGGAAGAACCCCCTGGCCACAGCAGCAGATACTCAACTGGGCTCCGGAGAACTCACGGGATGTCGCAGCGACGGGGACCGGCGCGGGCTGACCGCGCTGTTCTGGTCCAACGTCAATCCGTACGGCACCTTCCGCCTGAACATGGACACCCGGCTTGACCTATGACCGGTTGCCGCCGTGCCCCGACCCCGCACATCTGCCGACGCCGCCGACCGATCACGCGCGCAGACACGATGAGGGACTCCCCCGAGTCGGCCTCGCGGTGATCCTTTCGCTCTGTGGCCCATGTCACACCTAGTTCCTGTCAGCAATCGAGGCGCTGTTCCGCTCAACCACCGAGAACAGGCGAACCGACAGGAGCAGCATATGAAGCACCGCATCGTCGTCCTCGGCGCCGGCTACGCCGGGTCCTACACGGCCGGGATCCTGGCCCGCCGACTGTCCCCTGCGGACACCGAGATCACCGTGGTCAACGCCGTACCGGACTTCGTCCAGCGCATGCGGCTGCACCAGCTCGCGGCCGGCCGGGAGATCGAGGCTCCGAAGCTCGCCGACGTCTTCGCGGGCACGGCGATTCGGCTGCGCGTGGCCCGTGTCACCGCCGTCGACCCCGAGCGGCGGGTCGTCGCCGTGGCCGACCCCGACGGCGGCGGTGAACTCGGCTACGACACGCTGGTCTACGCGCTCGGCAGCCACGGCGAGGTCCGCGGCGTTCCCGGCGCGGCCGAGCACGCCTTCGACGTCGCCTCCCGGCCCTCGGCGCTGCGCCTGCGCGAGCGCCTGGACAGCCTCGACAAGCCCGGCGCAGGCGGGAATGTGCTGGTTGTCGGCGACGGGTTGACCGGCATCGAATCCGCCACCGAGATCGCCGAAGCCAGGCCCGGCCTGTCGGTGGCACTGATCGCCCGGGGCGAGCTGGGCGCCCGGCTCTCCGCCGGCGCCCGCGGCCACCTGCGCCGGGCCTGCGACCGGCTGGGCATCACCGTCGTGGAGCACACCACCGTCGAAGCCGTCGAAGCGGCGCGGGTGCTGTGCGCCGACGGCACCGCCCTGGCGTCCGACGCAACCGTGTGGACGGCCGGATTCGCGGTCAACCCCATCGCCGCCGCCGCCCGCCTGGAGGTCACCGAGAACGGCCGGATCGTCGTCGACCGCACCATGCGGTCGGTCTCGCACCCGGACATCTACGCCATCGGCGACAGCGCCTACGCCGTCCGCGACAACGGCCGGCCGATGCCGATGTCCTGCGGTTCGTGCGGCGACACCGGCCGGCAGGCCGTCGAGGCGATCGTGGGACGCCTGACCGGCCGCAAGATCGCGCGCACCAAGCTGGTCTACACGCACAACTACATCACCCTCGGGCGGCGGGACGCGATCCTGCAGAAGGTCGACGACGAAGGGCAGGCAAAGCCGAAGTATGCGGGCGGCAGGAAGCCTGCGTGGATCAAGGAGCGCCTCACCAGGGGCGGGCTGTGGGGCGCCCAGCACCCCACCGTCGGCCTGCCCAGGCGCAAGCACCGCCTGGCCGCAGCGCCTGACGGGTCCGCCGCGAAGGCGCCTCGCGTGGCCGCCCAGGGTGGTCCGCGTGGACAGCACCGCCACTGATCGCTTCGACACCAGCCGGTTCGAGGCCAGCCGGAACCGGCTGGCCTCGCTGGCGTACCGGCTGCTGGGCTCCGCCGCCGACGCCGAAGACGCCGTGCAGGACGCGTTCCTGCACTGGCAGGCCGCCGACCGGCAGCTCATCAGGGCGCCGGAGGGTGTTGTCAGGTTGAGTGGTGGCCTCCTCGGGCGGCATGATCATCCGTCTGGTCGGATCGCTGGAGGGGCTGTCCGTGATGACGCCGTCGTACCGGGGTTTCCGCTTCCCGCCGGAAGTCATCTCCCACTGCGTGTGGCTGTACCACCGCTTCAACCTGAGCCTGCGCGACATCGAGGAGCTGATGCTCGAGCGCGGCATCGAGGTCAGCCACGAGACAGTCCACCAGTGGACGCGCCGGTTCGGCCCGGCTTAGGCCGCTGCTCTGCGCCGGCGCCGTCCGGGGCCTGGTGACAAGTGGCACCTGGACGAGGTGTTCGTCAAGATCAACGGCGTGCAGCGGTACCTGTGGCGGGCCGTGGACCAGCACGGGAACGTGCTCGACATCCTGCTGCAGAACCGGCGGGACGAGGCCGCGGCCAGGCGTTTCTTCCGGAAGCTGATGAAGAAGACCCGGTCGGTGCCCCGGGTGATCGTCACCGACAAGCTCCGCTCCTACGGCGCCGCCCACCGCCACGAGATGCCGTCGGTCGAACACCGCTCGCACAAGGGCCTGAACAACCGGGCCGAGAACTCCCACCAGCCGACGAGGACACGCGAGCGCGCGATGAAAGGGTTCCGATCGGTGGGTGCCGCACAACGGTTCCTGGCCGCGTTCAGCGGCATCTCACCCCACTTCCGACCCCGCCGCCACCTGATGACCGCCCCCGACCTACCGCGCCGAGATGATCACCGCTTCGAGATCTGGGACCAGATCACCGGTGTCGCCGGCCTGCCCGCCGTGGCCTGAGCCGCTGTCACCACCGAAGCCGAAACGCGCCGAACCGGCTCACACCCTCGAGCACTCGCTCAACCTGACAACGCCGTCGCGGCAGTTGATCGGGGCGCAGTGCTCCGGCGCTCTGGTGCTGTCGCATCTGGGGATTCTGGGTGACATGCCGGCGTGCACCGACATCATGACCCGGCCCTACGTTGAGGCTCGCGGTGTCACTGTCCTGGACGTGCCCTTCCACGCCGAGGGGAACATCGCCACGGCCGGTGGCTGCCTCGCCTCCCACTATCTCGGGGCCTGGGTGATCACCCGTACGCTCGGCGAGGAGGCGGCGCGTGAGGTCCTCGACTATGTGGCTCCGGTTGGGGAGAACGACGAGTACGTCGAGCGGGCGATGAGGGCGATTCACGCGGACGAACTCACGCCTCGCTGATCTGGTGGGTCCGATACGGTGGGCTGGTTCTGCGTCCGCGGCGCCGATGAAGCGACGGAAATGACGGAGACGACAGGAAGCTCACGGGGAGATCTCCCCGTGAGCGTCCTTGGTGTCAGCCGGCTTTCGGGGCGGACCGGCTCCTTCGCTATTCCCGGCCGGCGTGTGTCACGCCTTCTCGGAGTCCGCCTCGGCGGCAGGCGGCACGGTGATCAGCGAGTCGAATACGGTGAAGAAGTCGTCCAGCGGTGCCCCGCTGCGAGTGACCTTCGCCCGCAACGCCGCCCCCTCCCACGCGTTCACCAGGAACCGTGCGAGCAGGGCGCTGTCCACTCCGCTCGCCAGCGCTCCCGATTCCTGCGCCTCGTCCAGAGCGGCGGCCAGGAGCGACTCCCAGCTTGCGAGCCTGCGGGCCACTTCCTCCCGGATGACCGGGCTCTGGGTGGACAGCTCCGCCCCGAAGTTCCCGAACAGGCAGCCCCGGGTGTACTCGTACTGCTCTAGGTCCTTCGACATGTACTCGAAGTGCCTGCGGATGCGCTCGACGGCTGGGGTGGCGGAAGCGGCGAGCATGCGTATCTGGCGCCCGTGGGCGTAGCGGTTCATTACTTCGACAGCCATGGACTCCTTGCTGTCGAAGTGGTTGTAGAAGGACCCCTTCGGGGTCCCAGCCGCTTCGGTGATGTCTTTGATGCCACTGCCATTGAAACCGTGTTCATGGAAGCGGCTGGAGGCAGCCTCGATCAGCTGCTCACGCATGCTGGGCCTGGGCATGTTCCACACTCCTCTTCACTGCTATTAATATGGTCAGTCACCTTGACAATTGTCAACGCTCGGGATCGACCAGCATCCGCGCCCGCCTCTGGTATCCGGGAAGGTACTGCTGCGCCCCTACTGCTGCGCCCCTACTGCTGCGCCCCTACTGCTGCGCCCCCGCGAGCTGTGCGAAGTCGTAGTCGACCACGTCGACCCGGCGCCCGGTCCGTTCCGCCTCACGGGTAGTGCGTCCCACGGACGCGATCTCCGGGGCGTGAAGACGACCTGCTGCGGTACGGCCGCACCGTCGGCGGTCGCCACATGCCTGCCCTACCAGGACTCGTCGACCGCTTCGCCCTTGGCTCGCGCGCCGATCACGGCGCCTGCGATCCGGGCCTGGTATTTGCCCTGATGGGTCAGCAGGGCACGGCGGTTGACGTCACCGACCGCGTACAGCAACCCGCCGGGGACGGCGGTGACGCGGAAGGTGTCGTCGACGTTCAGCCAATCGCCGGGGACCATTTCCACGGTCTCCAGGCCGAGGCCGGTGGCGACGAGTATCTCGTCGGTGACCCGTTTGCCACCGTCCGTGAGGGTGATCCGTGCCTCTCCGATGCCAGCGTCGCGCGCGAGCGCGGCCACCTCGACACCGAACCGCACGTCGGCACCGGCCTCGCGAAGCCCCGGTGACCAGTTCCCCGGCGAACGGCTCCGCCCGTTACAGCAGCTCGTCGCCGCGGGCCGGCAGGGTCACCTGCAAGCCGAGCCCCTGCCATGCCGTGGCCATCTCCACGGCCACCACCCCGGCGCCGACCACCGCCAGGCGCGCGGGTGCGCTCTTGGCGCTGGTGGCCTCGCGGCTGGTCCACACCCGGGCGCTTTCCAGACCGGGGATGGAGGGGGGCAGGGCCGGACCGATCCCGGTCGACACGGCGACCGAGTGGCGTGCGTCGAGGCGCAGGACTCTGTTCTCGGCTGTGTGCAAGGTGACCTGCCGAGGGCCGACGAGCCGTCCGTGGCCCGGACGAGATCGACGGAGACGGATGCCAGCCAGTCGACCTGGTTCTCGTCCTTCCAGTGGGCGGCCATCCTTCCCCGGTGCGCGAGTACCGCCCCGACATCCAGCGTCCCGGCCGCGCCGAGCACGGGTATAAGGCGGGCCTCGGAGTGGGCGAGGAAGGGCCGACGTAGCGACTTGCTGGACTCTGCCCGACCCGCTCGTCACTGTGACGGATCGGTTCCGGTCTGCTGGCCCGCGACGTGGGCGGCGTACCAGTCCCACTGGGATCGGTGCTGTCCCCCTGGTGGCGAGGGTCGGCGGCTGCCGCGCGGCGCAGCGCCGCGGAGAGCGCGGCGGGGGAGCTGAAGCTGAGGACCGACGGGTCCTGGCGTCCGGGGAGGCGAGTGGTGATCTCCTGGACGACCCAGCCGTTGCCGTCGGGGTCGCTGAAGGAGAGGAAGGAGCCGTAGCTGCTGCGCTTGGGGTCCGGTCCGGGGACGCGCGCGTCGGTGTCGGCGTGGTGAAACACTCCGCCTGCGTCGTGGAACACCTCGCCCGGCTCGGCGCCGCGCTGCTTGAGTTCCTGGTGGACGGCCTCGATGTCCTCGACGATGAGGTGGAGGCCCTGGGCGCTGCCGGGGGTCTGGGAAGTGACCGAGGTGCCGAAGATGACGGAGGCGGGGGAGCCGGGCGGGGTCACCTGGACGACGCGGAAGTGCGCGTCCGTAGTGATGTCGGCGTCGAGCCGCCAGCCGAGTGCGGTGTAGAACGCCTTGGCACGGTCGACGTCGGTGACCGGTATCACGACTACTTCGAACTTCATGTCCATGGTCTGGGCTTTCCGGGTCGATGGCGGGCGCCGGTTCCTCTGCGGTTCTGGTGCGCCCGTCTTGCGGCTGGCACAGGGCTTGGCGGCCGGGGCGGCGCGTTCGGGTGGGGCGCCGCCCCGGCCTCTTGGTGCGACCCCCCCCCGGGGGAGATCGGAAGAGCGTGGGGTAG
>NZ_JBFBCG010000147.1:0-9222 GCF_040683105.1 Streptomyces sp. NPDC051020
CCGGGGTGCCCGGAACTCCCACGGACAGGCCGGAGTTGACCGCTTCCTGGAACGGGATGGCCTTGCCCGTGGACGGGTCGACGAAGGAGTCGGAGCGCATCCGGGCCGGGGCCGTCTCTCGGCCGTCGACGGTGTGCACCTTCTTCTTGGCGGCGTCGTAGTACACGAAATAGCCGCCGCCTCCGACGCCTGCCGAGTACGGCTCGACCACTCCGAGCGCGGCCGCGGTCGCCACCGCCGCATCGACTGCGTTGCCGCCGCGCCGCAGTACCTCGATGCCGGCCTGCGAGGCGTACGGGTTCACACTGGAGACTGCGCCCCCGCTGCCGGTGGCGACGGCCTGTTTGGGCGGCGGCTGGAGACGCGAGCCGGAGGGTGCTGCGGCACCGCCTGCCGGCGTTGAGCCGGCGGCTGCGGTGGGGAGGAGCAGAGGAAGAGCGAGGGCTGCCGCTGACACGGCAGACACCAGGGCACGGCGGGCGATCATCGAGCCTCCGAGGGCCTCGGGTGAGAGTGATTGCTGGCACTTTGGCAACAGCCGCCCCCGTGGGCAATGGATCTTGGAGATCTTTGCGGAACATCTGAGGTTCCTCGGCAGTAACCAGTGCGGCTCAACGACCCTGCGCCTGCCGGAATCCGCGTCTGCCCAGGTCATCCCAGTGACAGTTACGTCGGTGGGCGCGGCAGGATGACCGCTTGTGCCACTTCGTCCGGCCTGTCTGACCGTCACGAACGTCCTCGCGGCGCTGCGGGCTGCTGCCGATGAGCGACCGGGGCAAGGACGTGGAAATCCTCGCGCTGCGGCACCAGATCGTCGTCCTTGAGCGGCAACTGGGGGCGAGCGGGGCCGGGTTCGCACCGCAGGGACCACGCGTTCCCTGCCGCGTTCCTGGCGTCCCCGCCGTGGTCCTGTTCGACCCGGTCCGGGCGCAGATCCTCAACCTCCTTGCCGGCATCCGCGAGCGGAGTGGTGTCAGCTATGTCCTCATCTCCCATGACCTGGCCGTCGTCCACCAGATCAGCGACGACGCGATCGTGATGTCCGGCGGCCGGGTGGTGGAACGCGGTCCGACAGCACAGCTTCTGCGCGCGCCGGAAACGGATGCTCGGTGCGGTAGCACCGCCTACCGTGTGGCAGTCAGGACTTCAGAGCGTGGGTCGATCGGTGTGAGCACGCCGAGGCGGTCCTCGACCTCCTGGGCAGCGGCCAGACACAGGTCCTCCCGGAACGCGCGTCCGATGATCTGCACGCCGGACGGCAGCCCGTCGGTCACTCCGGTCGGTACGGCGACCCCGGGCACGCCCACGAAGCTGGTCACGGTGCACAGGCGCATGCCCGCGCCGACCCGTTCGTGTCCCGCTCTGTCGCGTGACTCCAGACCCGGCTCGACAGGCGGCTCGGTGAACACCGGTCCGAGCAGCAGCGGGTACTCGTCGAGGAACTCCGCCCAGGAACGGCGGATGCCCAGCCAGGCTCCCATCAGCTTCATGAACTCCGCGGCGGTCGCGGGCGGAGTCTTCTCCATCGCCATCTCGATGTAGCGGTCTCCGCCCTCGCCGAGCAGTGTTCGCACCACTGGCCAGGTCTCGGCGAACTCGGTCACGGTGATCCGGCCGTATGCCTCGAGTGCCTCGTCCAGCCGCGGAACGTCCGCCACCTCCCGCACGTCGTACCCGGCGTCGCGCAGCGCGTCGGCCGCGGCTGCAACAGCCTCGCGGACCGTGGGGTGGACGCCGTGGCCGCCGGGGTCGGCAACGACTGCGACCTGCATCCGCCCCGGCAGCGGCTCGCCGTGGACGGGCACCGGTACGGCCCGCGGGTCCCGCGGGTCGGTCCCGGCCAGCGCCTCGTATGCCAGTCGCAGGTCGGTGACCCTGCGGGCCAGGGGCCCGTCGGTGACCAGCATCTGTGAGGCCGGTCCAGGGTCGTCCGGGCCGAGGACGCGGTGGTCGGCGGGGAACCGCCCGGCGGTCGGCTTCAGCCCCGCCACGCCGCAGAACGAGGCCGGGATCCGTACAGATCCACCGGAGTCGTTGCCGAGTCCGAGCGCGGCCATGCCGGTGGCCACGGCCACCCCGTCGCCACCGCTGGTGCCCCCTGGGGTCCGGCTCGGGTCCCAGGGGTTGACGGTGTCGCCGAACAACTCGCTGCGAGAGTGCATCCCCGCCAGGATCAGGGTGGGCATGTTGCTGTGCCCGATCGGTATGGCTCCGGCCGCACGCAGCCGAGCCACCGGCAGCGCGTCTGCAGGCGCCACCAGGTCACGGAAGCGCGCCGTTCCGAATGTGGTCGGCACGCCTTCGATTGCGGTGGACTCCTTCACCGTGAACGGCACGCCGGCCAGAGGCCCGAGCTCTTCGCCCGAAGTCCGCCGCCGGTCCGTCTGCGCGGCGGCCTCACGGGCTCGCTCGGCCAACAGTTGCGTGACCGCGTTGACCTGCGGGTTGACCTCAGCGATGCGTTCCAGGTGGCTGTCGACCAGTTCGACCGCGGATATCTCTCCGCCTCGGACCGCCGCCGCCTGGGCGGCGGCTGGCAGCTTCCACAGAGCGTCTTGCGTGATCATTGTGCTCCCCATCCACATGTCGACGTGCTTGTATCGGAACCATACCCCGGAAGCGATACGATCGTATTGGAATAAGGAGGGGCCGAGCATGCCCAAGCAGGTGAACTACGAAGGCCGACGCCGCCAGATCGCCGAGGCCGTCTGCCTCCTCGCCGACGAACACGGGCCGGAGGGAGTGACCATGCGCGACGTCGCCGCCCGCGCGCAGGTCTCCGTGGGTGCCGTTCAGCGCTGCTTCCGCAACAAGGAGGAGATGCTCCTGTTCGCCGTCGACCACGTTGGCGAACGCATCACCGAACGCGCGCGGGCCCGACTGGCCCGAAGCCCGGCCCAGTCGGCCGGCACCACCCTGGGGCACGTGGCCACCGAGATCGCCCTGCTCGGCAAAGAACACCGCGCCGAAGCACGGGTCTGGCTCGCATTCGTCGCCAAGGCCGCCGTCAGCGAGCCGCTCGCCGGCCCGCTGAGAACCAGCTACGCGGCCCTCCAGGACCTTCTCGCCCGCCTCATCACGGAGGCCACCGAGAGCGTCCCGGGCGACGAAGGGGCTGCGCCACCCGACCCGCAGCGCGAGGCTCGCACCCTGCTCGCCCTCGCCGACGGCCTCACCAGCCACGTACTCATAGGCCACCTGACCGCAGAGGAGGCCGAGGACGTCCTGCACGCGCATCTGGTCGAACGCCTCCACACCACCCGCCCCCGAAAGGCCGTCTGACACTCATGGTGCTGATCGCGTGGCCCGTGCCGCTTCGGCTGCGGCGGCCTCCCAGGGGGTCGTGGCCGGCGGGGCGGCAGAGCCGCTCGGCCAAGCCAGTAGTCCGCGTCACGAGGGTCGGCCAACCAGCTGATCAGATGCTCAGCACCTGCTTCGCATGCCTGGGGAAGTGAGGTCTCCTCACCGACAACAAGCCTTGTGGGCATCGACGGCGATTGCCGCGGTCACGGCGCCGGCGCCGGTGCGGCAGGCTTGCGGGTCGCGCGGCCGCTGGTGAACTGTCCCTCGTCAGGATGCCGCACGACGGGCCCTCACCGGGGGCATGGTGTGCAGCAGCTCCAGTCGGCGATGGACGGCTTCGATCGCCCCGGAGCGCCGGCCAGGTACGTGGCGGCGTAATGAGACCAGGGGCGGGCCGAGTTCGCGGGCCCGCTGTGGGTCGCGAAGTTCCTGCCATTGGTGGTGCGCGCGGTCTACGGCGCCTTCTACGGCAGGGTCGTCCGGGGGCTGTTGCCGGGCAAGGCGGGCATTGGCGGCAGCCATCCACAACTCGCAGCTGCGCGCCGGATCATCGGCGAGACGAGCGAGGTCGGCCCGGACCTCCAGCCAGTGGATGGCCTGCAGGGAGCCCGCGCCGTAGGTACGCAGGGCCCATCCCTCCCATATGGCTGTGAGTGATGCAGCCTCATCGTGCCGCCCCGCGTGGGCGGTGGCAAAGATCGCGGGCAGCGGATCCTCTTCGGCCACCTCGGTGTTCCCCGAAATCGCAGGAGGCGCCGTCGGAACAGGTGCAGGCTCCTGGTGTGGCCGGTTCGGTACGGGGACAGTCGACGCCGCAGGGGCGGGGACGGCTGTGTGGTCGACGGCCAGGAACAGCGCGTCGTCGGGGCCGGTCTGGGCGGCGGCCTGTTCGTGGAGCTGGGCGAGTGGCGGGTTGTTGCCGCTGCGCCAGGTGGTGGCGAGGGCCTTCAGGTAGGCCGGTTCTGTGATTCGGCGGCGGGGCGGCGGCGGGGTGATCCGGCCGTATACGCGGATCCCATGGCCGAGAGCGAGGCCTTCGGTACGGAGCAGCTGCCAGGCGTCTGGGGCGGCGACCACGTCGATGACGACGGTGGTGGTGCCCGGTCGGCGCAGTTTGAGCTCGCTGGCCAGCCAGTGCCAGGGCAATGCGGTGTAGCGCAGGGTGGTCGGCGTGGTCCGGGCGAGTGCGAGGTGGATCAGGTGCTGCTTGTGGTCGAGGTGGAGTTGTCCGGTGATGTAGAGGGAGAGTGGGCCGGGTGTGGCGGCCGCGGCGCGGATGCGGGTGAGGACGGTCTGCGGGTCGGCCGGGTCGGTGAGTTCAATGACGGTGGCTGCCGTCGTGCCGGTCAGGATGCTGGGCGGGACGGCCGCGAGCGTGGGCAGGACGCTGGTTGCGTCAATGAGAGAGCCCTTGCCGGCCGGGGCTGCCGCGATCAACAGCGCGGTCCCGGATACCGTGTCCCTGTTGATCGTCACAACTGCACCGTAGCGGCTGCCCGGCTTGTGAAGGTAACCAGCGGCCAACTCCTGTCCGATGACCAGGGCGTAGACCTACCCGGCAGGCGTGGCTTTGGTGTGATAGTCGGTGTCGGCCAGGCCTTCGTGGCGCGGTGGTGGGCGGCGGCAATGCTCGCCGCGCTCCTGCGCGAGCTCATCGAGGACACCGACCCGCCCGGCGGCTTCATCCCGGCTTTGGCGCAGTTGGTCACCACCGCCGCGAAGCGAGTCGAGCAGATCGAGCCCGACCGTGACGGCGACGCCTCCTGCCCCCTGCACGAAGCCGCCGACCTGATCACCGACCACGCCGGGCAGCGCCTGATCTGGGCTGCCCACGCTGGTCGAGCGCAGCCCCGACCCGGGTGACCGCCGCGTCAAGCGCATCGCGGCCACCCTCGCCGGCCGCACTGTCGCCGCCGACCTGCGCGCCTGCATGCCTTTCGCCGACAGATCCATCATGCACGGCTCAGGTGCCTGGACGAGGAGCACGCAGGTGTTGACGCTGGGCCAGCTCTTCGTCGCCGACCAGGGTGAGCATGGGCTGACCCTGCGCACACATCATGGTGACGAGAAAGCGGCTCCAGGAGTCCGACCGGTTGTTCCCGTCCTGGTAGTGGATGACATCGCCGCCCGGCTCCCAGAACGTCTCCCCGGCCTTGATCACCCGTTCGGGCTCGCCTTCCAGCTCGAAGAGCATCTCGCCCTCCAGCATGTAGCCGAAAGCGGGTCCTGAGTGCCGGTGCGGAGGGGTTCCGGGGTCGCCGGGAGGGAACTCGATGAGGACGGTCATCGCCTCTGCCCCCTCCGGAACGGACGGCGGTTTCACCGACTGCAGCACAGTGAGCGCCGTCTTCCATGCTTCCGAACGCGGTTGGCTCTCAGTGCTGTCTGCTGCCGGCTCGTCGTTCGACATGGTGAGGCCTCCAGTGGTGGGCCGGCTGGTTCAGGAGAGCCAGTCGCTGTAGTGGGTGGGGGCGATACGGGCGTCACCCTTGGCGATCAAAGCATCGCCCTGAACGGCGGCGAACATGCCGGCGGTGTCGTCGGTGACGACCGTGCGGCCGTCGGGATGGGCATTGAGGGTGATCCGGCCGAGTTCGTCGAGCGGGAGGACGTCGGGCCCGGCGATGTCGAGGGTGCCGTTCAAAGGGGCGCCGGCAGCGACTTCGGCGACGGCGTCGGCGACGTCCTGGGCGGCGATCAGCTGGAGCGGGGTGGTGGGCAGGCGGACGGTATCGCCCTCGGTGGTCCAGGACAGGACCGCGTCCATGAACTCCATGAACTGGGTGGCGTGGACGATCGAGTAGGGGATCGACCCGGCCTTGAGGATGTCTTCCTGCAGGACCTTGGCCCGGTAGTAGTCGAGGCCGGGCACCTGGTCCGCGCCGACGATCGAGAGGATGACGACGTGGCCCACCCCGCCCTTCTGGGCGGCGGCCAGAAGGTTGTCCATCGAGGTCTGGAAGAACGCCGGTGAGGCGTCGTCGAAGGTCGGAGAATTCGTCAGGTTGACGAGGACGTCGGCGCCGGCCACCGCCTCCGCCAGGCCCTGCCCTGTGATCACGTCGACACCTGTGGACTGCGAGTGCGGCACAGCCTCGTGCCCGGCCGCGTTCAGCTTTTTCACGACCCGCGACCCGATCAGGCCGGTACCACCGATGACTGCGAACTTCATGGGTCACCTTTCGTCGCGCACCGATAGGTCATTGCGTCCAGATTGCGACGGTGCGGTGCACGGCGCACGCGGACCGTGCGCTCCCGAGCATCCCGGTGCAGCAGGCCAGTGCTTCTTTCCTTGCGGTCAACAGGGCCATCAGCAAGTCCTATCGTTGCAGGGCAGGAGCACTTTCCGCGTTTCTGATCAACCCCCGGACAGGCCACCTCGTGAAAGCGCGAGGCCAGGAGAGTGAGTCAGTAACGAGCAAGCGGCTCTGCCAGCCATCATCGGCGGAGCGGTCGTGGCGGCCCGTCGGCACGTGTAAAGCTCTGGTGGGGTCCTGCGGTTCGGCTGTCCGGCCGGTAGGGCCGTGGCCGGGGAGGCCCGGCCGTCAGGCGGCCAAGGCAGCGAGCCCTGCCGTCCCCGCGTGTCGGAAGATCTTGCGGAGGTTGTGGCAGGCGGCGAGCAAACGCCACTCGGCGCGGGCACCGTCCTCGCCGCACAGGAGGAGTTGGCGGCCGTTCCGGCAGGTCATGATCTGGCCGAAGACAGGTTCGACGATGGCGTTGCGGCGGCTGTAGGCGGCCTTGCCCGGCTTGGTCCGCAGCTTGCGGGCCATGCGCTCCTTCAACGTCGCGTCCTTGGGGATGCGTCCGCGGGGTGCGGGTAGGACCTGCTTGTCGTGAGCAGGTCGGCCGGTGGCCATGAAGGTGTCGGTGCCGCAGGACAGTTGGCGGTCTTTCGCAGCTTCGAGGTTCGTCTCGGAGCCGTAGCCGGCGTCGACCAGGGCCTGCTCGGGGTGGGTACCGGTGTTGGCCGCGGACTGGTGGAGCATCGGGGTGCAGTTCAACGCGTCGGAGGCGTTGGTCGTCACGTCGGCGGCGGAGATGACCTGATGCTGCTCGTCCACGACGGCCTGGGCGTTGTAGGCCTGGATGTAGGCGCCGTTGCTGTTCTTCATGATCCGCGAGTCGGGGTCGGTGAAGTTGGCCTGGGCCTTTGGCTTCGGACGGGCCTTCGCGGCGGCCTGCTCGCCCGCGTCGGTGACCGCGTTTTTCAGCAGTCGGCCAGGATCGGCGAGAGGCCGAGCGCCTGGTCGACCAGGTCGGCGACGAACCGGGCCAGATGGTCCTCGGGCAGCCAGTTGTCCGGCGACGGGGGCAGCAGCATCACCTGGTGCGGGTCGGATGCCCGGAGCCGCTTGTCCGCCGCCGCACGCGCCTGCGGCCGCTTCGCCTCGGCCTGCTCGACCTCGAACAGCCCATCGACGCCACACATACCGGAATCATCCCGCATGAATGATCACGAGGAAGGGCGGCGGTGGCACCTACAAATCTGCCGGGCGGGTAAACCCGTAGGCGCGCTCGACCTTGGCCACGTGGAGCGAGAACGAGGCATACCAGTGCTCGCGTCCGTGCGCACGGGCCAGCGTGTGCTCTACGTGATCCCGCCAAGCGGCAATCGACTCCTCGTCCCTCCAGTACGACACCGTGATCCCCAGGCCATCCGCACCGCGAGCGGAATCGACACCGAGGAATCCTGGCTGGTCGGCAGCCAGTTTCATCAACCGCTCGTCTGTCTCCCCATAGCCGTTGTCGCCAGCGGTCCGCACGGCGGTGAACACCACGGCGTAGTAGGGCGGGGCGGGCAGCGACACGGGCGCAGGATCGGTCACGGAGGTCCTCCAACAGACGACACCGGCAGTATCGCCTCAAATGATCTCGCGCACCCACCTGAACTCACAACCCTGCTATCCGGTTACTGACCCACACTCCTAGCTGGACCGAGTGAGTTGGCGGCCGTGCGTGCATGAAGGAAGGTCCTCTTGGTAGCTCGCGGTTGTCGAAGTCGGCGAAGAGCACGAGGCCCTGTTGTCGCAGTCTCATGTGGTGACGTCCGCTGGCCGTGGACGTGTCGAACTGGCTGCGGCCCGACGCCCCGACCAGCGCGGACCGGCCTTCTGCCACGTCTACGGACGTCGCGGCGACCGGGGCACGGACCAGCTCGCCCCGGCTGGCCCTACTCCTTCGTCGCCGCCCTGGAAACCGGCCGCACCTCCTGGACCGCACTGCTGGACGCGGTCCGCCTGGGTCCGGCCGACGACGCGACCACCATCACCGCCACTCAACTCCGCGACGTCGTCGGGCGGTTGAAAAGCGCCGGCCACTGGAAGCCGGGTGATCCGGACATCCTGATCGTCATGGACTCCGGCTACGACATCGCCTACCTGACCCACGCGCTGACCGACCTGCCCGTCGTGCTGGTCGGATGCCCGCGCTCGGACCGCGTCATGCTCCGCTACCAAGGCCCGGCGCGCTCCGGCCCCAAGGGCGGCCGCCCCCGCAGACACGGCGGCGTCCTCGCCTTCAAGAAACCCGAGACCTGACGCGAGCCCGACGTCACGACAGCCACGGACACCCCCACTACGGCACGAGACCGCGACGGCCTGGGACCGGATGCACCCCCGGCTCACCCACCGCGGCCCCTGGCTGAACCACGCCAAGGAAGAACTCCCCGTCCTGCACGGTATGTTGATCCACCTGCAGGTCGAGCACGTGCCGGGAGGCGGCCTTCCAGCCGTCGAGGACGCCGCGCAGGATCGACTCGTCGTCCGTGTTGGTGTGGTGCATGGCGTTCTCCTGGGAGTCGGGCAGGGGTTCAGTGGCCGGCGCTCATGCCGCCGTCGACGTGGAGGATCTCGCCGGTGACGAACGGCGCGTTTTCCAGGTAGAGGACGGCGTCGACGATGTCGGTGATCTCGCCCA
>NZ_JBFBCG010000148.1:0-9150 GCF_040683105.1 Streptomyces sp. NPDC051020
CGATGACGGGGAACCCCGCGGCCCGCGCGATCCCCATGTTCACGATGTCGGTGCGCCGCAGATTGATCTCGGCCGGGCTGCCCGCCCCCTCACGTATGCGCGTCAGCACGCCTCAGCCGCTGTCCGTGTCCGCGTCGTCCGTGAGGCCGAGCCGCACGTCCCGCGCGGCCTCCGCCTCACGCCGGACCAGCCGGAACCACATGAAGAGCACGAAGGCGCCGAAGACGAACCACTCGCCGGTGTAGCCGAGGTTCTGGAACGCCTTCAGGTCGAGCCCACTGCCCTGCGGCGCGACGGCGGGTACGGGACGCAGAGCAGTGGCCCCGCTGTTCTGGGCGCCGGCGCTCTTGCTGTCGGTGTCCTGGAGCGTCACCCATGCGTCGTACACGTCGTACGGGACGAGGTTGACCAGCGACGCGGCGCTGATCATGCCGAGCTGGCCGTCCGGGAGTCCGCCCGCCGTGTCGACGCCCGGAGTCCCCGCGTTCTCGGACGCCTGGAGGTCGCCGGTCACGGTGACTTCACCGGTCGGAGCGGCGGGAACCGCGGTCTGTCCGGCCTTGCCGGGCAGCCAGCCGCGCACCACCGGAAGCGCCTTGCCGCCGTCGGTGCGCAGCAGGTTCAGGACGTAGAAGCCGCTCTTGTCGTCGAGTTTCCGGCCGGGCACCAGGAACTGGTCGGCGTACCGGCCCGTCGCGGTGGCGGGACGCCCGGACGTCACCTTGTCGACCGGCAAGAGGTCGTCGAGCGGTTCGGCGGCCCTGCTGCCCGGGGCGGGCTGCTTCTGGGCCTGTTCGTGTGTCTGCACGCGGTCCTCGAAGCGCCCGAGCTGCCAGGTGCCCATGAAGACGCAGAACGGGATGGCCAGGACGGCGAAGAGGTTGATCCCCCACCATCGCGGGGTCAGCAGGAACCGGTACACCCCTCCACGGTACGGTCCCCGATCCGGTATCCCGGACCGGGGTCCGCAAGTACCGCCACCTGCCCGGGCCAGGACGCCGTTCACCCGGGACGCCGCAGGGCGGGGCGGAGACCGGGCGGGACGCCGCGCCGGAGCGTGGGGCGGGCCCCGGCGTGGCCCGGGCGCCACGAGGGCCTGGCATGGGCCCGCGCCATCGCCGGCCACGGCGCGGGCCCGGACGCCGACTACCCGAGGTGCCGTCGGGCGAAGTCGAGTTCCAGCCGCACCTGCTTGATCCGCTCCTCGACGACGAGCGAGCCGTGCCCCGCGTCGTACCGGTACACCTCGTGCGGGGCGCTCCGGTCCTTCAGGCGGTCCACATAGTTCTCGACCTGGCGGATCGGGCAGCGCGGGTCGTTGACTCCCGCCGAGATGTAGACCGGTGCCTTCACGGCGTCCACGTACGTCAGCGGGGACGAGGCCGCGAACCGTTCGGGCACCTCCTCCGGCGTGCCGCCCAACAGCGTGCGGTCCATCGCCTTCAGGGCCTCCATCTCGTCGTGGTACGCCGTGACGTAGTCGCCGACCGGGACCGCCGCCAGGCCCAGCGCCCAGTCGTCCGGCTGCGTACCCAGGCCGAGCAGGGTCAGATAGCCGCCCCACGAGCCCCCGGCCAGCACCAGCTTCTCCGGGTCGGCGAGCCCGGACTTCACCGCCCACTGCCGTACCGCCGCGATGTCCTCCAGTTCGATCAGGCCGACCCGGTGCTTGAGCGCGTCCGTCCACGCCCGCCCGTAGCCCGTGGAGCCGCGGTAGTTGACCCGGACCACCGCGTAGCCGTGGTCCACCCAGGCGGCGGGCCCGGACGCGAACTCGTCACTGTCGTGCCAGGTGGGGCCGCCGTGGATCTCGAAGACGGTCGGGAACGGCCCCTCCGCCGGGGCGGCGGGCCGCTGCACGAGCGCGTGGATCCGGCCGCCCGGACCGTCCACCCACACGTCCTCCACCGGAACCGACCCCGGAGCCTTCGCGCCCGGCGGATCGAGCACCACCGCGCCCGTCGTGGACCGCACGACGGGCGGCTGCGCGGCCGACGACCACAGATACTCCACCGTGCCGTCCGGCCGGGCCGTGGCACCCGACACCGATCCGGCCGGCGTCTCCACCCGTACCGGAGCGGCATCGGTGCCCGGCTCGAACCGCCACAGGTCGCTGCGGGCCTCGAAGCCGTGGACGATCAGCAGCGCGGAGCCGTCCGGATACCACTCGGCGCCCACGTCGCCGGGCAGATCGATCGCGAGGTCCGTCTCCGTCCCCGCCACCGGGTCCCAGATCATCGGCTCCCAGCGTCCCCGTCGCTGATGCCCGATCAGCAACCGGGTGTCTCCGGCCACCGGCGCGAAGCCCAGCACGGTCAGCCCCAGCTCCTCCGTGCCCCCCTTGGTGTCGTCGAGCTCGGCGACCGTCGTGCCGTCCGGCCGCACCACGCGGAGCGCCGAGTGCATCGCGTCGCCGTGCTCGGTGTGCTCCAGGGCGATCAGCGTCCCGTCGTGCGACAGGTCCCCGACGCCCGCCGACTCGCGGTGCCGGTAGATCTCGACGGGCGCGGACCCCGGCCGTACGACATGGATCGTCGTCCCGTCCTCGTCGGTGGAGCGGCCGATCACCGCCGTCCCGTCCCGCCCGATCGCGAGCCCCGCCGGGTAGGAGGGGGCGAGACCGGGAGCCGCCGGCACGTCCGCCGTCCCTTCACCGCCACCGCCGTGGAACGGCTGGCGCATCCACACCCCGAACTCGTCCCCGTCGGTGTCGTCGAACCACCAGATCGCCTCGCCGTCCGGGGTCAGCACCCCGTCCGTCGTCCCGTTCGGCCGGTCGGTGACCTGCCGCTGATCCCCGCTCGCCCGGTCCCATGCGTACAGCTCGTACGTCCCCGTCGCGTTGGAGACGAACAGCGCACGGTCCGGAGCGTCCTCCGCCCAGTCGGGCAACGACACCCGGGGCGCCCGGAAGCGCTGCTCCCACATCGGAACGGAATCGGTCGCCGGTGCCGGAACGGAGCCGTTCGCCCGCGCCGGAGCGGAGTCGGTCGTCGAGCCAGTGATCTCAGTCATGCCCCCCATTCTGCGTCGGGCCCGGAAAATCCGTTCGCATCGTCCTCAGTCTGTGGATAACCTCCCCGGCATGTACTCCCCGACTCCGGACGACTGGCGCGAGGCCAACCGCGCGCGCTGGGATGAGCGCGTGGCGATCCATGCGGCGAGCGACTTCTACGACGTCGACGCCTTCCGGGCGGGCAAGGACGCGCTGCGTGCGTTCGAGCTCGCGGAGGTCGGGGACGTGACGGGAAAGTCGCTCCTGCATCTGCAGTGCCACATCGGGCTCGACACCCTCTCCTGGGCCCGGCACGGCGCCGCGCACGTCGTCGGGCTCGACTTCTCCGGGCCTGCCGTCGAGACCGCCCGTGGTCTGGCCCGCGAGCTGGGGTTCACCCCGGACCGGGCGGCGTTCGTCGCCGCCGATGTGCATGACGCGGCGGAGGCCGTCCCCGACTCCTCGTACGACATCGTCTACACCGGCGTCGGTGCGCTGAACTGGCTGCCGGACACCCGCCGCTGGGCCGAGATCGCCGCCGCGCTCGTCGCGCCCGGCGGATTCCTCTATCTCGCGGAGTTCCATCCGCTGACCGACTGCCTCGACGACGCGACCGGCTCGACGGTCACGTACGACTACTTCAGCCGCGACGCATGGGTCGACGAGACGCCGGGTACGTACGCGGACCTCGACGCGTCGACCGTCCACAACCGGAGCGTCGAGTGGCAGCATCCCGTCGGTGACGTGGTGTCGGCGCTGGCAGCCGCCGGACTGCGGATCGAGTTCCTGCACGAGCACGACGCCTCGCTCTTCCAGCGGTTCGCGGCACTGGAGCGGCACGCCGACGGGTTCTACCGCTTCCCGCCCGGCCGGCCCCGCATTCCATTGATGTACTCGATCAAGGCGTCGAAGCCGACTGCGGGTTGAGCGAAGGCCGGTTGTCAGTGGTGGGGCTCAGACTCGGACCATGACTGCCGATCTGCGCGCCACGGTGGAGACGTACTGGACCGCGGCCGAGACACGTGACTGGGACACCTTCGCGGCGACGCTCGCCGAGGAGGTGCTCTACGACCTGCCGCAGACCCGCGAGCGCATCCGCGGCAAGGAGCGGTATCTCCGGTTCAACCGGGAGTATCCGGGGGACTGGCATGTCCGTGTTGAACGGATCGTGGCCGACCGGGCAGGCGAACAGGTGGCCGTACGGACGCTGTTCACCGTAGGCCTGGAAGAGATGCACGCCATCCACTTCTTCACGGGGGACGACCAGGGCCGGATCGTGGAGATCACGGACTTCTGGCCGGAGCCGTACGAGCCGCCGGCAGGCCGGGAGCACCTCGCCGAGCGTTACTGAGGCGCGGCTTCCGGGGCGGCCTCCACGGGGGTGGGGCCGGCCCGGTCCCCGGCCGTACGCGCCGCAGCGACGGCCCCCGCCCTGCCCCGGCCGGGCGCCGCGGGCCGGGGGCCGCGCCTGAGCGAAACGGCATACGTGGGGCGGCCCACTGGAGAATTCCCGGCGGACCGCCATGGCGCACTCTGTGGTGGCCACGACGCGGGGTGCCACCACAGCGCTTCGGTCGCGGTCGGCCGGCGAAGATCAGTTGTGCCCGAACCTGCGCTGCTTCCGGTGGGAGACCTGCTCCGATATCGCGCGCACCGGCCCGGGCGCATCCGGAATATGCGCCTGCCTCTGCTCCTTCGTCTCCGAGGGCGCGCTGCGTTCGTGACCACCTGTGCGGGCACCGCGATTCTGTCGGCTCTGCTTCTTGCTCACGATGACGCCTCCTGTAGCCGGTCTCGGACGAGGGGCCACTTTCAGATTCGCATGTGGGTACGAAGCGCGCATTCCGGGCGGCCGGGCTGAGGGTCGGGAGGGCGGCCCGTCGCGAGGTGCCGGATTGCCGCCTGCGCGGACGGTCCGACCGTGCGACTTTGGCCAGGGGCGTAACGGCAGCTGCATGCCTGAGATGTGCGCAGGTCAGGGCGCTGGTGGTGGTGAGTTTCGGGTGGTCTCGCCGGGGCTCGGGGAGCAGTTCGGCTCCCGAGTGGCTCCCTGGAGACCCGGCCGATCTTCGGGGCGCGGTGAGTGGGCGGCTGCCAGCAACTCCAGCCCGACGGCCAGCGCTGCGGCTCGTAGTTCCGCCATGCCGCCTGCGGTGTCCGCCAGAGCGGCAGGCACACCGTGCACGATCAACGCGGCGGTGACGCAGCGCAGTTGGTCCGTGAGTCCGGCGCCCGGGACTCGGAAGAGCGCCGACGCGCGCAGCATCACGTCGCGATACGCGGCACCGGCCGCGAGGCCGCGCAGAGTTGCTTGGTTCTCCTGCAGGAACCTCACGAGTGGCGCTGCCAGGCCGAGCGCCTCCGCGTACCGTCGCAGAGCCTCCTGCCGGGTGCTCAGGTCGGCCGGTTGGGTCTGCGCCCAGGCGATGACGTCCTCGACCGGCCGGATCCCTTCGACGAAGAGGGCGGTGACGATGTCGTCCTTCGTCTTGAAGTGGTGGTACACGGCCGCCTTGGTGACGCCGAGATGCTCGGCGATCTCCCGCAAGGAGGTGCGGTCGTAGCCGTGGTCCAAGAAGAGCGCGAGGGCCGTGTGCTTGATGCGCTCGCGGGTCGCGCCCTTGGCCATGGCGGGTGTCTCCGGTCTCTGGCGTCGCGCGGGGGGCGGGCGGCGGCCGGGGGGTGCGGCCCGCCCCCACGGGTCAGTGGGCGTGCTCGGCGACGGTGACGTCGGCCGGAGCCTTGTCCGCGCCCGGCGCACCGCCGAAGCCCCGCAGCGGCACGTGCCGGATGAACAGGGCGATCGCAATGCCGATGACGGCGACGCCCGCACCCCAGGCGAAGGCGGTACCGACGCCGTCGCTGACGGCCTGGGCGAAGGCGTGCTGAACGGACTCGGGCAGGTTGCGCAGCGCCTCGGGCGTCATCTGCGCCACCGCGCCACCGGCGCCCCCGGCTCCCGCGCCGGCGGCGCCGCCCGCGGAGGTGAAGGAATCGGTCAGCGTGGTGGTGTAGAGGGCGCCGAGTACGGAGACGCCGAGGGAGCCGCCCATGTTGCGCAGGAAGGTGGCCGCGCCGGTGGCGGCGCCCATGTCCTTGAGCGGCGCGCTGTTCTGCGCGATGAGCATGGTGGTCTGCATCAGGCAGCCCATACCGGCGCCCAGGACCACCATGTAGACGCCTGTCATGAAGCGCGAGGTGCCGGTGTCCATGGTGGCGAACAGGGCCAGGCCGACCGTGATCAGGACGCTGCCCGCGATCGGCAGGGCGCGGTACCGGCCGGTCTTGCTGATCACGGCGCCGCCTGCGAGCGACAGCACCATCGAGGCGATCATCATTGGCATCAGCAGCAGACCGCTGTTGGTGGCCGAGGACCCCTGCACGTACTGCTGGAACTGCGGCAGCAGCGTCACGCCGCCGAACATGGCGAAGCCGACGACGAGGCTGAGCGCACCGGCGAGGTTGAAGTTGCGGTCGGTGAAGACGGACAGCGGCATGATCGGCTCGGCCACGCGCTGCTCGACGAGGACGAACGCGGCGAACGCCACCACGGTGACCACGGCCAGACCGATGATCATGGGCGACGCCCAGTCGTATTCGGTGCCGCCCCAGCTGGTGATCAGGACAAGGGTGGTGATCCACACGGTCAGCAGCGCGGCGCCGGTCCAGTCGATGCGCACCTGCCCGGCGCTCCTGCGGGGCAGCTTGGCGAGGACGATCCAGCACACCAGCAGGGCGACGATGCCCAGCGGCAGGTTGACGTAGAACGCCCAGCGCCAGTTGAGGTGGTCGGTGATGAAACCACCCGCCAGCGGGCCGCCGATCATGGCGACCGGCATGACTGCCATCATCACGCCCTGGTACTTGCTGCGGTCGCGCGGCGGCACGATGTCGGCGAGCACCGACATGACGCCCACCATCAGACCGCCCGCGCCCAGGCCCTGCAGCGCGCGGAAGCCGATCAGCTCGCCCATGTTCTGCGACATGCCGCACAGCACGGAGCCGAGCAGGAATATCGCGATCGAGGAGACGAAGGTGATGCGGCGGCCCAGCAGGTCGCCGAGCTTGCCCCAGATCGGGGTGGCGGCGGTGGAGGCGAGGATGTAGCCAGTGGTCACCCAGGCCAGGTGGTTGAGGCCACCGAGGTCGCCCACGATCGTGGGCAGCGCGGGCGCCACGATCATGTTGTCCAGCATGGCCAGCAGCATGGCGATGACCAGGCCGCTCATCGTCACCATGATTTCGCGGTGGGTGAAGCGGGGCGGATGGGTCTCGGCGTCTGCCGACGCCGGTGCTGTCTGCGTCACGGCGAATGCCTTTCAGCAAAGGAACGGGCCGCCCGGGTTCGAGGGCAGCCGGACGAACGAATGTCGGACAGGGGGGAGGGTGGCCGGTCGTACGCGCGTCGCGGACGCCACGGCGTACACATCTTACCTACCGGCCGGTTAGTAGATTACTTGCCGACCGGTAAGTTGGCAACAAGGGATCCTCGGACGACGATCGAGTCGGGCGATCAGTTGCACAGGAGTGCCGGGGGCCCAGGGGAGAACCATGAAAGGGAACGGATGGCGATGGCAGGGCGGCGGCGGGGCGACGACACGAAGGCCGAGATCCGCAAGGTGGCCATCGAGTTGTTCACCGAGCAGGGCTACGAGGCGACCTCGCTGCGGGAGATCGCCGAACGCCTCGGCATCACCAAGGCCGCGCTCTACTACCACTTCAGCAGCAAGGAAGACATCGTCCGCTCGCTGTTCACCGAGCATCTGGACGCACTCGACGACATGGTCGCCTGGGCCAGGGAGCAGCCGCCCGGTCCCGAGCTGCGCGTCCGCGCCGTGGACCGCATGATCGACCTGGTCACCGCCGGCGGCCTGTCCGCCATGCGTTTCGCGCTCGCCAACCAGCGCGTCGTGCGCGACCTCCACCCCGGCCGGGAGAGCGCGTTCGAGCGGCTCGGCGAACTGTTCAAGATTCTGGCCGGTCCGGATGCCTCAGTGGAGGAGGAACTCCGCATGCGGGCCGCGCTGTTGAGCGTCAACACCGTGCTGCTGGCCTCGCAGGGCCTGGAGGTGTCCGACGAGAAGATCGCCGCGACCGCCCGCGACATCGCCCACCTGCTCGTCCCGCCCGGGACCGCTCCCCGGGCCGGCGGCTGGTAGCGGTAGAGGAACGGCCGGGGCCCAACGTGCGAGCGGCCTTTCCCGCGTCGGTGACGTGGGGTTGTGCCGTGCCGAAGCTTCCGCGGCAGGTCGGCGGGTGGCCGCGGCCTGCTCGCCGATGCGGCAGACCGCGTGGCCTGACGAGCCGCTGTCCGGGGAAAGGGGGACCCCCGGGGGGTTGCGAGTCCACGCCAGAGGGCCGGTACCGAACTCGGTACCGGCCCTCTGGCCTGTTACTTCACTGTCGGGGTGGCGGGATGTGAACCCACGACCTTTTCGCCCCGAATGAGGATCGGTCAAGATCGATACCTGCCTGCTTGGAATGTACGCAGGTCAGTCCCCCTGTTCCCTTCGGGTGCGCCTTGCCGGCGTGAAAACATGGCTGCGGCGCCTGCCCGCCGATGCCGGTAGCTCGTTGGGACGTTGAGCCCGTAGGTCAGTCTGGTGCCGGGCCGCAGAGGGGCCACGCACTGTTGCCATCGAGCACGCCGGTCAGATTCTCGCTCCCCCCGCGGCCCCCCGGGCAGGCGTCATCCCGTACGGATCGATACCAGGGAGTGGCGCATGACGGACACCGGCGACAGCGGTGGCACCGAGGAGATCGAGCAGGCCGAAGAGCTCGTGGCCCGTGTCGCGGCGATCGATATCGCCAAGGCGTCCGGGATGGTCTGCGTGCGGGTGCCGCACGAGGACAAGCCCGGCAAGCGCGTGCAGCGGGTCTTCAACACCGTCGCGACCAGCGGCGCGATCCTGGACCTGGCCGACCACCTGATCTGCCAGGGCGTCACCCGAGTGGTCATGGAGGCCACCTCGACGTACTGGAAGCCGTACTTCTTCCTGCTGGAATCGCGCGGTCTGGAGTGCTGGCTGGTCAACGCCCGTGATGTCAAGAACGTCCCCGGCCGGCCCAAGACCGACCGCCTGGACGCGGTCTGGCTGGCCAAACTCACCGAACGCGGCATGCTCCGGCCCTCCTTCGTGCCCCCGAAACCAGTC
>NZ_JBFBCG010000149.1:0-9024 GCF_040683105.1 Streptomyces sp. NPDC051020
GGGCACCATCAAGACCCCCATGCACCCCGAGGAGCACCACGAGGCCCTCGCCGCCCTGCACCCGGTCGGCCGGATGGGCGAGGTGAGCGACATCGTCGACGCGGTGGTCTACCTCGAGAACGCCCCGTTCGTCACCGGCGTCGTCCTCCCCGTCGACGGCGGCCAGACCGCCGGCCGCTGAGAGCCTGGCGGGCGACCTTCGCTCGCACGGTCCGCGCCCGGGGCACCACCCACGCTCCGGCCCGCGCGGCCCCGTCACCAGCGGGCGGATGCAGCCTGTCGCGTCGGCCGGCGAAGCGCGCCCCGGCAAGCGATGGCCGGGGCGCGAGGCGTCCTGCTCTCCGGAATCTCCGCCAAAAGCTCCGCAGTCATCGGCCCGTTCGGCGCCGAAGACGACCCGATCAGCGTCCGTCCGCCTTCGGTCAGTGACCCGGGGAGGCGGCCGCCCCACCTCACAGGAAGAAGACACTCCATGGCTTCGCCGCTGACCGCTCTCGGGGTGGACACTCCGATCCTGGCCGCCCCCATGGCCGGCGGGCCCAGCACTCCCGCACTGGTCACCGCGGCGGCGCGGGCGAACGGCCTGGGATTCCTCGCCGGCGGCTACAGGACGGCAGACGCGCTGGGCGAGCAGATCGCCAGGGTCCGCTCGCACGGCGTCTCCTTCGGAGTCAACCTCTTCGCGCCCAACCCGCTGCCGGTCGATCCGGAAGCCTTCCGCCGCTACGCCCGCGCGATCGCCCCCGTGGCCCAGACCTATGACGTCGACGTCCACGCTGCCGGCATCGTCGAGGACGACGACCACTGGTCGGAGAAAATCGACCTGCTGCTGTCCGACCCGGTACCGGTCGTCAGCTTCACCTTCGCGGTCCCCGACGCAGCCGTCATCGCCTCGCTGCGCGCCGCCGGAACCCTGGTCGTCCAGACCGTCACCTCGCCCGAGGAGGCCCGCCTGGCGGCGGAGGCCGGCGCCGACGTACTGGCCGTGCAGGCCTCGGCCGCCGGAGGGCACTCCGGCACGCTCACCCCGCAGCGCATCCCCGCCGCCATCCCGCTGTCCGACCTCCTGGCCCAGGTGCGCCAGGAGGTGTCGCTGCCGCTCGTCGCCGCAGGCGGGCTGGCCACCCCCGCCGACGTGGCCGGGGCCCTGCGCGCCGGGGCCACGGCGGTCATGGTCGGCACCGTGCTGCTGCGTGCGGATGAGGCAGGCACGTCGCTTCCCCACACGGCCGCGCTCACCGACCCGGCACGCCACCGGACGGTGGTGACGAGGGCGTTCACGGGCCGGCCCGCAAGGGCCCTGGCCAACGACTTCACCGACCAGTACACCGATCTCGCCCCCACCGGCTATCCGGCGCTGCACCATCTGACCAGCCCGATGCGTAGGGCTGCCGCGGCGGCCGGCGATCCGGAGCGGATCAACCTGTGGGCCGGTACCGGGCACCGCCACGCCACCGCCGAGCCCGCTGCGCGGATCCTGCGGCGGCTGGCCTCCCGGCTCTGACCACGACGCTCCCGGATCCGACCACGACACCGTGCCGGGAAACGCCCCGCCGGGACGACCCGAAAGGTGCGCTCCCGGGCGGTTCCTCAGCGCAGGATCTGACCGAAGACGACGGTGAAGAAGACCTCGAACGCCCGGGGCGAGCGGTCGGCCCGGGCAGCAATCAGCGTCCCTTCCCAGGAGCTCAGCACGAAGCGCGCCGAGGTGGTTGCTTCCAGGGTCTTCGGCACATCGACGTTCAAGGCGCCGGACAGCGGGCGTTCCGCGTCGCCCGGCCGGAGCAGGCTGGTCCGGGAGCACTCCACCGCGGGACCGCTGCCGCCGGGCACACAGCAGAGCCGGCCGAGCCGCCTGCCACACCCCCGCGACCGGCCGGCATCACGCTCCGGCCGCTGCCTCCTGTGGCGCGCGAACACGCAGCAGGGCGAGGCAGTTCGCCCAGAGGGCGCCGAGCGGGGACAGGTTGTTGTAGAGCTTCGCGAACAGCACCTGACCCTCGAGCTGCGCCACGATGCCCTGGGCCGCTTCCCGGGGGTCGGCGACGTCGACCTCCCCCCGCCGAAGTGCTTCGGCGACGACCGCCTCGACCATGTCCACCTGGGCATCGAAGATCTCCTGCAGGCGGCGGCGGATCGATTCGGTCTGATTGCTCAGTTCCAGGGTGAGGTTGCCGAACATGCACCCCGAGACAGTGCCGCAGGTCTTCTGGCCGTCGCGCTGAGCGGCCTCGTTCTCCTCGAACAGTTGTCGCAGCCGCTGCAGGGGTTCCGCATCGCTGTCGAGGATGTGGCTCCAGTCGCGCCGCTCGCCGGCCCAGTGCTCGTCGAGGACCGTGAGCGCCAGGGCCTCCTTGGACTCGAAGAAGTAGTAGAAGCTGCCCTTGGGCACACCGGCCGACTTGCAGATCTCGGCCACACCCAGCGCTGAGTACCCGCGCAGTTCGATCAGTGACTGCGCGGCGGTGATGATCTTCTCTCTGGCGTCACTCGTCCGTCCCATGTTGCAAGTATACGACCGCTCTACTAGTCTATACTAGACCGGTCACCTAGTAACTCTGTCGAGTCGGCCTGATGACATGAGGCGACCATTGAGACAGGTGCCGCCTTGCTATCCCTTACGCATGGACAAGAGGTAACCCGATGACCAATCCGATGCACGACGTACTGAAGCACTGGAAGGCCGCCTTCGACGGCCACGAGCCCGACGTCATGGCCGACCTGTTCACTCCCGACGCTCTCTTCCAGGGATTTGGACCCGAGGTCCTCTCCGGCCGGGATGCCGTACGCGGCTACTACGCCGCCGTCCCGGGCAAGCGCAGCGCCGACGTGAAGATCCTCCACACCTACACGATGGGCGAGCAGATGGCCGGAGGCTTCGCGGACGTCACTTTCAGCGGCCCGGACGGCTGGGAGACCGCGGTGCACATGTCGCTGGTCCTCCAGCGGGACGGCGACGCCTGGCGCATCCGCCAGTACCACGTCTCCCGGGTCAGCACCGAGCACTGAACCACACACTCGCGTCGTGTCCCGGGCGGGCCCTTCCTTCGTCGTGCAACCCCTGACCACAGGTTCATGGCGGTTCAAGATGATCAAGAGGTGGAGCTTCGGCAAGGCTGTCGGTACGGGCGCCGCGGCCTCCCTGGCCGGATGGCCCGGTCTCTCCTCGGCATCAGCGGCCACGCCCGGCCCGGGCCGACCGACAGCTCCGCGTGTGACCGGAGCAGTCGCGAACACGTCCTTCACCTTGAAACTGGTCGAGGTCGGCGCGCTGAACCTCGGCTACGCCGAGGTCAGCGCCGACTTCAGACACTCTCGCTCTCCACTGAGAATGGCCGCTACGATCTTTCCGAGCTGATGGTCGATCTGTCCGCGGGTGATGAGCACGGCAGGCGTATGCGTTGGACGCAGCCCGGCGCGGCGGATGCTCTCGGGGCCGTCTTCGGTGACGGCGCGCGCCTGGATGGAGTGATGGGACAGGGCGCGCGGTGTATCGACCTGTTCCTCCGAGTCGAGTGTGTCGAACCAAGCGCCCTCGGAGATCGGGCGCAGCGCTTGGGCGAGTTCGTTGAGTATCACGTCGCGTTCGTTCATGGCTGTCTTCCCCGGGACAGACGGCGCTCCTCTGCGGTGATCAGGATGCTGAGCAGTACGGCCAGATCGGCCGCGCCCTCTGCGTCGTCGGCCCAGCGGGGGGTCTGCAGTGGGTGCACATGGTCGAGGGAGACGCCTTTGCGGGCCAGGACAAAGGCCAGTGCCAGCATGGCCGCGCGAGCGTTGCCGTCCTCGAACGGATGGAAGAAGAGGACATCGAGGTAGGTTCGCGCGGCGCGTGAGGGGAGGGGCAGGCTCGGTTGAGCGCTCTCGGACAGACAGCGCTCGAACCGCGCACGCGTGTCGGGCGTGAGGCCGTAGCGCTCCTTACCGTCCTTCGCGAAGGCAGGCACGGCACGGCACGGCACGGAAGCCGACCTCGTTGCGGCCCAGCACGGCTCGCTGCCAGCCCTCCATGAGGGGGAAGGTCAGCGGCTTGCCCTGCTCCGCGTCAGCGCGGGCCAGGTCGAGGGCGACCAGGACACGCGCCGTTCCCTGGGGGTCGCGGCCGCCGCGCGTTGCCGTGAGGAACTCCCCGAACCGTCACGCGCCGACACTCCTGAGATGGGGTGCTCGCCCCTCCAGGACGGCCGGGCGATCCCCGTACGGATGTGGAGCCAGTCAGCAACTGCGAACTCACTTCGTCGACGACCGTGACATCCGGCGCGATCCAGTTGCCGAACCGGCCGCCGACCGCGGTCTTCACGATCTCCCGGGCTCGCTCCTCGGCGATGGTCCACGAACCGCCCTCGGATGCGGAGGGGAAAGCTGAGGGGCCCGGTCGAAAAACCGGGCCCCTCGAAGGAGTACGCGCACGGGTCAGAAGAAGACCCCGCAGCGCAGCAGCACGTTTGCGTACGGGCGGGCCTCACCTGTGCGGACGACCAGGCGGGCGTGCGCCGTCAGTTCCTTCAGCTTCTCGTGCGAGACCGGTTCCAGGTCCGGGAAGCGGGTGTCCAGCAGAGCGGACACCTCCGGGTTTGCGTCCCGGACCTCCTTCGCCGCCGTGGCGCCCTCGACCACCAGTTCGTCCAGCAGGCCGTCCAGGACCTCGGCGAAGGACGGCACCCCGGCGCGGAAGGCCAGGTCCACCACCCGGGGGCCCCTCGGTATCGGCATGCCCACGTCGCACACCAGGACCCCGTCCCCGTGCCCCAACTCGGCGAGCGCGCCCGCGAGATGTCGGTTCAGAATTCCGGCCTTCTTCACAGCGCCTCGACCTCCTCGGCGGTGGGGTACGACTCCTGCGCGCCGGGGCGGGTGACCGCCGCCGCGCCCACCCGCGCCGCGTACGCCGCCGCATCCGGCAGCGACGAGCCCGTGCCCAGCCGCCATGCCAGCGCCGCCGTGAACGCGTCGCCCGCGCCGGTGGTGTCCACCGCGTCCACCTTCACGGACGGGACACGGGTCATGGACTCGGCGGTCGCCACCAGCGCGCCCTCCGAGCCGAGCGTCACCACGACCGACCGCGGGCCGAGCGCCAGCAGCGCGGCGGCCCAATCCTCGGGCGAGCCGTCGAGGGCGGCGCCCGTGATGACCCGTGCCTCGTGCTCGTTCACGATCAGCGGGTCGCACGCCGCCAGCACCTCGGCGGGCAGCGGCCGGGGCGGCGACGGGTTCAGTACGAAACGGGTGCCGGACGGCAGGTTCCGTACGACCTCCACGACCGTCTCCAGCGGGATCTCCAACTGCGCGGAGACGGCGCGGGAGGCGTGCAAGAGGCTGGCGGCGGCGCGTACGTCCTCCGGTGTGAGGCGGGCGTTCGCACCCGGCGAGACGACGATGCTGTTGTCCCCCGACGGGTCCACCGTGATCAGCGCGACCCCCGTGGGCGCCCCGCCGACCAGCACACCGACGGTGTCCACGCCGGCCTCGCGCTGCGACTGGAGCAGCAGCCGGCCGTGCGCGTCGTCGCCGACCCGGGCCAGCAGCGCCGTACGGGCGCCGAGCCGTGCGGCGGCCACCGCCTGGTTCGCGCCCTTGCCGCCCGGATGGACAACGAGGCCGGAGCCGAGCACGGTCTCCCCGGCCGCGGGCCGTCGCTCGACGCCGATCACCAGGTCGGCGTTGGCCGATCCCACAACCAGCAGGTCGTAGTCGTACATGAACTGTCTCCCAACGGATCCCCACAGATCCCTACAGCGGTGAAAGCCGGTGCCACGACCGCGGACCGCGCCGCGGTGAACGAGCCGCACCGCGCGCGGCCCGCGGTCGAGACGACCGGAGGGGTGCGGTGGTCAGCCGGTGAACCCCGCCACGTTCTCCTGCGTGACCACCTTCACCGGAACCATCACGGTCTCCTCGACCTTCTTGCCCTGGGCGGCCCGCAGCGCGTTGTCGACCGCGATCCGGCCCAGCTCGCTCGGCTGCTGCGCCACCGACGCGTACAGCGTTCCCGCCTTGACCGCGGCCAGGCCGTCGGGCTCGCCGTCGAAGCCGACGACCTGGACGGACCTGCCGGCCTTGGAGCCGAGCGCCTTGATCGCGCCGAGCGCCATCTCGTCGTTCTCGGCGAAGACGCCCTGGATGCCCGGGTGGGCCTGGAACAGGTTCGCCATCACGTCGAGCCCCTTGGCGCGGTCGAAGTCGGCGGGCTGCTTGGCGACGACCTGGATGCCGGGGTAGGCCTTCAGGCCTTCCTCGAAGCCCGCGCCGCGCTCACGGCTCGCGGATGTGCCGGCCAGGCCCTGCAGGATCACGATCTTGCCCTTGCCGCCCAGCTTCTCGGCCAGCGCCTTGGCGCCCAGCTTGCCGCCCTCGACGTTGTCGGAGGCGACCAGCGCGGCCGTCTTCGCCTTGTTGACGGCGCGGTCGACGCCCACGACGGGGATGCCGGCCTTGTTCGCGCTCCGCACCGCGGGGCCCGCGGCGCTCGAGTCCACGGGGTTGACGATGATCGAACCGAGGCCCGAGCTGGTGAAGTTCTGCAGCTGGTTGGCCTGCTGCGAGGCGTCGTTCTGCGCGTCGGTGACGGTCAGGTCGACGCCGAACTTCTTAGCCTCGGCCTGGGCGCCCGTCTTGATCTGCACGAAGAACGGGTTGTTGAGCGTCGAGAGGGACAGGCCGACCTTCGGCGTCGTGGAGGACGAGCCGCCGTGCAGGACGGACAGCGCGCCGACCACGGCCGCCGCGACCACGGCGGCCAGCACGTACGTCACCGCCTGCTTGCCCTTGCCGCCAGGAGACGTCGTACCGGCCGCCACGGGCGTGGCCCCCGCCTTGCGCCGCACGGTGTCCAGCAGGACCGCCAGGGCGATCACGACACCGATGACGACCTGCTGCCAGAACGCCGACACCGAAAGCAGGTTGAGACCGTTGCGCAGCACCGCCAGGATCAGCGCGCCGATCAGCGTGCCCGACGCCTTGCCGGTACCGCCCGCGAGGGAGGCGCCGCCGATGACGACTGCGGCGATCGCGTCCAGCTCGTAGCCATTGGCGGCCTGCGGCTGCGCCGACGACAGGCGCGCGGCGAGCACGATGCCTGCGGCGGCGGCGAACAGCCCGGAGAGCGCGTAGATGGCGAGCTTCTGCTTCTTCACGCGCAGACCGGAGAGCCGGGCCGCCTCCTCGTTGCCGCCGATGGCGTACATGGAGCGGCCGATGTATGTACGGCCCAGCACGAATGCGGTGATCAGGCCCATGACGACCATGACCAGCACCGGCACGGGCAGCCAGCCGCCGAGTGTGTCACCGAGGTGCGAGACCGAGTTCGGGAACGCGATCGGGGAGCCCTGCGAGATGACCAGCGACAGACCACGGCCCACCGACAGCATCGCGAGCGTCGCGATGAACGGGGGCAGCTTCCCGTAGGAGATCAGGATGCCGTTGACGAGTCCGGCGGCGAGGCCGGTCGCGATCGCGAGGAGCACCGCTATCGCGACCGGAACCCCGGCCGACGTGGCGCTCCAGGCGAGCACGGTGGCCGACAGCGCGGCGACCGAACCCACCGACAGGTCGATGCCCGCCGAGACGATCACGAAGGTGACGCCAAAGGCGAGGATGGCGGTCACGGCCGCCTGGACGCCGATGTTGAGCAGGTTGTCGGTCGTCAAGAAGTCACCGGACAGCGCCGACATTGCGACGACGAGGACGATGAGCGCGGTGAGCGCGCCGTTGTCGAGCAGGAGGCGGCGGACCCCCGCGGCGCCCGTTGCGCTCTTGAGCGTGTCAGTGGCCACGGGTGGCCTCCGTTTCGTTGACAAGCGTGGTGGATGTGGAGAGGGCGAGTGCCATGACGGAGTCCTGGGTCGCCTCGGCGGCGGGGAGGTCGCCCGCGATCCGGCCCTGGGCCATCACCAGCACCCGGTCGCTCATGCCGAGCACCTCGGGCAGATCGCTGGAGATCATCAGGACGGCGGCACCCGCGGCAGTGAGTTCGTTGATCAGCTGGTAGATCTCGACCCTGGCGCCGACGTCGATGCCGCGCGTCGGCTCGTCGAGGATGAGCACCCTGGTGTCAGCGAGCAGCCACTTGCCGATGACGAGCTTCTGCTGGTTGCCGCCGGAGAGCGTGCGCACGTGCTGGCCGAGTCCGGCCATCCGCACGCCGAGCTGCTCGGCGACCTTTGCTGCGGCGTCCCGCTGCCCCTTGCGGTCGACGACCCCGCCGTGGGTCGCGGCCCGCATGGTCACGAGGCCCAGGTTCTCCTCGACGGTCGCATCGAGGACGAGCCCCTGCCCCTTGCGGTCCTCGGGCACGAGCCCGATCCCGGCCGCCATCGCGGCGTTCACGTCGGACCGGCGCACCTCCGCGCCCGCTACGCGCACGACTCCCCTGTCGTAGGGGTCGGCGCCGAACACGGCCCGGACGACCTCCGTACGACCGGCCCCCACGAGCCCCGCAATGCCGACGACCTCACCGGCCCGCACCTCGAAGGACACGTCGTGGAAGATCCCGTCGCGGGTGAGCCCCTCGACGGTGAGCAACGCGGCGCCCGTGTCGGGCCGTTCGCGCGGGTACTGCTGATCGATCGACCGCCCCACCATCAGGCGTACGAGCTCGTCCTCGGGGGTGGAAGCAGGCACCTGCCCGACGCTCTTGCCGTCGCGGATCAGCGTGACCCGGTCCCCGAGGGCGGCGATCTCCTCCAGGTGGTGGGTGATGAAGACGATCCCAACGCCGTCCTCGCGCAGCGTGCGCACGATGGCGAACAGCCTTTCGACCTCTTCGGAGGTGAGCACGGCGGTCGGCTCGTCCATGATGAGCACGCGCGCGTCGAGGCTGAGGGCCTTGGCGATCTCGACCATCTGAAGGCGGGCGATGCCGAGTTCACGCACCCGAGCCCGGGGGGAGACCTGCACGCCGACACGCTTGAGGAGTTCGGCGGCGTTTTCCGGCTCTCCTGCCGCATGTGTGGGTGCTGTGACCTGGTCTGATACGTGAAACACGCCGCTTCCTGTGATCCTTGAGGTGTCTAGGCTCAAGTTTGA
>NZ_JBFBCG010000150.1:0-8917 GCF_040683105.1 Streptomyces sp. NPDC051020
CCTTGTACGACGGCGGCGTACTACCCACGGACAACTCCTCCCAGCATGACCCACCAGAAGATCATCCCACCCGGTCAGTCAACGTGACAGTGCCCACGCCGGCGAAGCCGACGCCGCGCGCAGGGTCACGACGGAACCGTCACCTTGATCGCACTGCCGCCCTCCGACGCGAAGGCCCCGCCGTCCGAAAGCATGAGGCGTCCGGACGGTGGGGGCTGAGGGATCGAGCGGGGTGTCAGGGCGCCATCATCAATATCCCGAACGGCACGGCCTGCGGGGCCGATTCAGTGCCGTCGGCGGCCACGGCGGTTACGACGTAGTAGTAGTACGCCGGCGCCAGACCGGGGTCCATGTACGTCAGTGCCGTCACGCCCGTGGCGATGCGGTGCTCAGGGGTGAAGACGTCCGAGCTGGACGTGGATCGGTAGACGTTGTACGAGACGGTCGCACCCTGGTCGCATGCTCCGACCTCCCAGTTGAGCTGGACGTAGTCCGCGCCCCTGCCGCCCCCGGTGATCCGGGGGGTGGCCGGTGCGGTCAGGACCGGGCAGGCCACGGTGACCTCGGCCATCGGCGAGAAGTCGGACCACATGCTGTGCGTGCTGACGGCGCGCACCACGTAGTGCCACGTATTGCCGGCGGGCACGTTCTCATTCGTGAACGTAGTCCCGGTGATGCGCGGGGAGACCGGGTAGGCCGTCGTGGGGTCCGTGCCGGTCGTGCGGTAGACGTAGTAGCCGGCCACATCGGTCGACGTGCTCGCGGTCCACTCCACCTTGACGTTGCCGTTCTCGGCCGTCGCGGTCACCGAGGCGGGCGCGGCCGGCTTCTCGTAGACCGGCAGGCGTTTGCCGTTGACCGTGCCATAGCCGGGCTCGGGCATGCGGGAGATGTTGCCGGCCGCGTCGACGGCGCGGACGGTGTAGCCGAACTGCACGTCGACCGGGACGCTGGCGTCCAGGTACTTGACGTCCCGCACCACGGCGATCTGCTCCCACGCGCCGAACATCGGCTTGCGCATGACGAGGTAGTGATCCGTGTCGTCGGTGTTGGCCGTCCAGGCGAGGTGCACGCCATCAGTGCCGTTCCACGCGTTCAGGCCGTACGGCATGTGCGGCGGGGTGACGTCGCCGGTGCGGGTGGCCGAGGCCGTCGCCGACGGGTTCGACTCCGTGCCGTGCGTCGTGACCGTCCTGACCTGGTAGTAGCGCACCTCGCCGACGGGCGCTGCGTAGTCGTCGTAGCCGGGGCCGGTGACCGGCGTCTCGGTCAACCGGGTCCACGGACCGGCGGCCGACTCGGCGGCATAGATGTGGAACCGGTGGGACGCGTCACCGTCGTACCGCCAGCCGACGGTGTTGCGGTCGACCCAGCCGTTCGCGGAGATGGCCGTCGGCGGCAGCGGCTTGGCCTCGGTGGCGTCGAGCTGGATGGGCGCGGAGTACGCGGAGGCGTTGCCCGCGCTGTCCTTGGCCCGCACACGGTAGTAGTAGGTCGTGCCCACGGCGGCGGACAGGTCGGTCAGGGCGGCGCTCTGCGTGGGCGTGCCGACGGAGGCGAACGGCCCCTCGGGCGCGACGGCCCGCTGCACCTCGTAGGAGCTCGCCCCGCTCACCGGGGACCAGGAGAGCCGGGCGCCGGCAGACGGGTCGTACGTGGCCGTGAGCCCGGTGGGCACGGCGGGGGCCGTCCTGTCGGCGCTGACGACGCTCGTCACCGCGGACAGCGCGGAGACGTTGCCGGAGCGGTCGACGGCGCGGAGGGCGTACTCGTAGGTGGCGCCGGTGGCCGGGGGCGCGTCGGTGAAGGTGGTGCCCGTGATCAGGGTGGAGTTGCGCAGGCTCCAGCCGCTGGTGCCGGCGGTGCGGCGGTAGACGCGGTAGCCGGCCAGGTCCATCTCTTTGTTCTTCGCCCAGGCGAGCTTGGCCTTGCCGGCGGCGGTGTCGTAGGACGCGGCAGCGCCTGTCGGAGTCAGCGGCGCCACCTTGTCGACGGTCGCCGAAGTGCGGGGTGTGTAGACGAACTTGACGTTGGCCGCGCCCGTCCAGTTGACGAAGTCGACGCGGAGGGAGTGCTTGCCGGAAGGGATGGTGACGTTGACCGTCTTCGACACCGTCGTCGAGACGTTCTTCCACAGGTCGACCTTGCGGGTGCCGTCGAGATAGACGCGGATGCCGTCCTGGGCCGAGGCGGCGAAGGTGAAGGGGCCGCCGGAGCCGAAGTCGCGCGTCACGGTCCAGCGGACGGCGAAGTTGTCCTTCGGCAGCCCGGTGGCCGGGGCGCCGGTGCGCCAGTTCTGGTCGATCGCGCTGTCGCAGTCCGTCTTCTTCGGGGTACCCGAGAAAGTGGTGTTCGCGAAGAACTGCCGCTTATAAAGGGGCGACGTGCAGGACGTCGTGGCGGAGGCGGGGGCGGTGGCCGCGGTGAGCAGTGCGCCCGTGGTGGCGAGCACCACCGCGATGGCCGCTGTGACGGTGGCGCGTCTGACTGGTTTCATTCGATCCTCTGTCGGGGGGCGCGCGGGGCGCGGGACGGGGGAACGGCTACCGAAAGCCGTCGTGATTCACGACGCACGAGGAAAGGCATCGGTTGTACGGATCTTTTGCCTACCGATTAACTGATCATTTCAGAATGAGGTTCGTAGGCGGCGGAGGCAGATGAGACTGCAGGCCAGTTCGAGCAGGCCCTGGTGGAGGTCGGCTCGTCGTTCGCGTTGCACCAGGCTGTCGGCTCCGACCCGGACCCACAGGTGCTGTGCCTCGGTTTCGGCCAGGACCTCGCCGACCACGCGGGTCTGCAGCTGCTCGATGAGCCGGCGCACCGGCGGTGCGCCCAGGGCCCACAGGGCCTGGACGCTGCCGGGCGGGCGGAAGACGAGGTCGGTGCCGGACCGGTTCTGCACCCGGTAGCCGGGCCGCCCGGGCGGCCGCTGCGGGACTGTCGCCGGCGCCCAGGCGGTCGGCAACGATGCGGTCCGCGTCTGGGTGGAGGCCCTCGCCGAACAGGTTCCGCATCCGCCTCTCGGTGACCGGCGCCCCGGCCGTCAGGCCGACCGCGGGCAGTGCCCGGCCCATCCACACACCCGGCGGGAGACCCGCCTCCTCCTGCGCCTGCTCCAGGCTCTTCCCTCGGGGCCGACGGCCGTCGCCGACCGCCACCTGACGCCCGTAGTACTTGTATGCGGAGCCCTTGCTGACTTGCTTGAACGTCATCATGCGACCCAGCACAGCACCGAAAAAGTGCTGGTCAACGGCCTAAACCGGAAGCTCCCGTGGGGCGGGACGAAACCACGGATTCCTTGGTCCGGTATCCCGCGTCACGGGCAGTTGGCAGCCATGCTTCCCACATCGGCTCCAGACCGGCAGAGCTCCGATGCCGAAGGAAAGTTCACCCGCTAAGCCACAGTCACGGGAACGGTCAGCGCGCCGCTCGCATTCGAAAATCGAACACGCGTACCATTCAGATGTGCCCACGTACGACTTTCCCGAGGACCTGCGCGACGCCCAGCTCGCGCTGCACCAGACCCGCGCCGCATACGAGCAGTACGCCGCCGGCCTGCCCTGGTCGGCGGAGCCGATGCCCGGCTGGGACAGCGAGAGGCAGCCGTACACCAGCTTCCGCTCCGGCAAGGCCGACAGCCCCGGCTACACGCAGGAGCAGGCCGCGGAAGTGCGCCGGTTCCAGGCGGAACTGCTCCAGCTGAGCACCGAAGTGGCCACGCACCCGTACTGGGCGACCCTCGACAGCGGTGTGGTGGCGGCGCGGATGGCGCTCAAGCACGCACACGAAACAGCAGACGAGGCGGCGTAGCCGTGTCCGACCCCGGGTCGATAACCCGCCTCGACAAGCTCCGGACTCTTCAGGAGTGGCTGGACTGGCAGCTGCGCCAGACCCGGGACCGGATCCAGCAGCTCGAAGCCCAAGAACGCCAGGGCCAGCAGCGACGGGCGCCGGAGCGGCAGCGCGGCGGGGAGGAGGGGAAGGCGCCGGTCGAGAAACGGGAGAGCGAGAATCGACGCCCGCGCACCTTCCCGGAGTGGGGCATCACCGACATCGGTATCGGCACCCTGCGGTCCGAGGTCCACCGCGGGGACTGTTTCGCCGCCGGAAAGCAGCTGCGGGCCATCAGCCGGGAGCAGGCCCTCGCCGCCCTCGGTGACGGAACTCAGGCCTGCGAGGTGTGCCGGCCGGACACCGCACTCGGCGCGCCGTGATCAGCGCCTGGTCGCAGCATGAAAGTTGTGGAACTCCCGATCAACCTGGCGCTGGCCCGTGCCGTACCGGTGCTGCCGCAGGGTCCGGGCTGCTGGTGGGCTTATGGACAGGGCTTGGACTTGTCCGTTGTCCACGACGGAAGCGGAGTCGGGGCTTCCCCAGCTTGTGGGCTCCCGACCCCGTTCTTGTGTCAGTCTTGGCAGCCGCACCCTGACGCGGTCTTGGACTCGGTCACCGTGAGGGCGGGGTCGACGGAGGTCTCGGCGGGTGTACAGCAGGCGTAGACGCCGCAGCAGGCATCACTCGACTCGGCAGTCGGCCGGGCCCTTTCGGCTGTCACCGGTTTCGTGGCGCGGACGATCGCGGAGTGCATGCCGTCGGCGACCGGGTGGGTCGGGATGATCTCGACGTCCGTGAACCCGGCGGCTTCGAGTCCGGCGCGGTATTCGGCGAAGGACAGGGCGCCGGCGATGCAGCCGACGTAGTCGCCGCGCTCGGCCCGCTGGTCGGGGGTGAGGGTGTCGTCGGCTACGACGTCGGAGACGCCGATCCGGCCGCCGGGCTTGAGGACGCGGAAGGTCTCGGCGAAGACGGCGGGCTTGTCGGTGGACAGGTTGATCACGCAGTTGGAGATGACGACGTCGATCGTGTTCGCGGGCAGCGGCACGGCTTCGATCGTGCCCTTGAGGAACTCCACGTTGGCGGCGCCCGCCTTCGCGGCGTTGGCCAGGGCCAGGGCGAGCATCTCCTCGGTCATGTCCAGTCCGTACGCCTTGCCGATGGGGCCGACGCGGCGGGCGGAGAGCAGGACGTCGATGCCGCCGCCGGAGCCGAGGTCCAGGACGCGCTCGCCTTCGCGGAGTTCGGCGACGGCGGTGGGGTTGCCGCAGCCGAGGGAGGCGGCCACCGCATCGGCCGGCAGGGCGTCGCGGTCGTTGGCGGCGTAGAGGGTCGAGCCGAAGTTCTCGTCGACCTCGACCGGCTCGGGCCCGCAGCAGGCGGCGCCGCCCTCGGTGACCTTCACGGCTGCGGCTGCGTACCGCTGGCGGACGGTTTCGCGCAGGTCGGTGGACTGCTCGCTCATGACTTCACTCCTGGATTACGGGCATGACGGTGCCCGGAACGGCTTGCATTGACGTTCATTGATGCAACCTTGCGCCTTGGATCGAAAAACGTCAACATAGAGGAATGTCGAAACAAGAGCTTGAGGTGATCGGCCAGGACGCCGCCTGCTGCCCGGGCCTGTCCACCGCGCCGCTGGACGAGGACCAGGCGGCCGACCTGGCGAAGGTCTTCAAGGCCCTGGGCGACCCCGTGCGGCTGCGGCTGATGTCGATGATCGCCTCGCGCGGGGACGGCGGGGAGGTCTGCGTGTGCGAGCTGACCCCGGCCTTCGACCTGTCCCAGCCGACGATCTCCCACCACCTCAAGCTGCTACGACAGGCCGGCCTCATCGACTGCGAGCGCCGCGGGACCTGGGTGTACTACTGGGTGCTGCCCGGTGTCCTGGACCGGCTCGCCGGGTTCCTGACCACCGCGCAGCCCGCCGGGGCCACGGCGTGACCGCGCCGCTCGGCCGCCGGGTTGTCGCCGAGGCGATCGGGACCGGGCTGCTGGTGGCGGTGGTGGTCGGTTCCGGTATCCAGGCCACCGAGCTGTCGCACGACGTTGGTGTTCAGCTGCTCGCCAACTCCCTGGCCACCGTCTTCGGCCTGGGCGTACTGATCGCCCTGCTCGGGCCGGTCTCCGGCGCGCACTTCAACCCCGCCGTGACCCTGGCCGCCTGGTTCACCAGCCGCCGCACCCCGGGCGGCTTCGCTCTGCGGGACGCTGCCGCGTACGTGCCCGCCCAGATCGCGGGCGCGATCGGCGGGGCGATCCTGGCCGACGCGATGTTCGCCAAGCCCCTGATGAAGCTCTCCACCCACGACCGGTCCACCGGCCACCTGTGGCTCGGCGAAGTCGTCGCCACGGCCGGGCTCATCCTGCTGGTCTTCGGCCTGGGCCGGATCGGCCGTGCCTCGCTGGCCCCGGCTGCGGTGGCCTCCTACATCGGGGCCGCCTACTGGTTCACCTCCTCCACGTCGTTCGCGAACCCGGCGGTGACCGTCGGCCGGGCCTTCACCGACACGTTCGCCGGGATCGCTCCCGGATCCGTCGCCCCGTTCATCGCCGCGCAGTTGCTCGGCGCCGCGCTCGGGCTCGCCGTCGTGAGCGCGGTCTACGGTCCGCACACCGCTGCGGCCCGCCGCGCGGCCGACGTCCCGCACAGCGAACCCGAACCCGCCACCTCCTGACCACACCCCCGAGAAAGACACCCTCCATGAGCACTCCCGCCTCACGCCCCTCGGTGCTGTTCGTCTGCGTCCACAACGCCGGCCGCTCCCAGATGGGCGCCGCCTTCCTCACCCACCTCGCCGGCGACCGCGTCGAGGTCCGCTCGGCGGGCTCCGCGCCCGCCGACTCCGTCAACCCGGCCGTCGTCGAGGCGATGAAGGAGGTCGGCATCGACATCTCCGCCCAGACGCCGAAGATCCTCACCACGGAGGCCGTGCAGTCCTCGGATGTGGTGATCACCATGGGCTGCGGCGACGCCTGCCCCGTCTTCCCCGGCAAGCGGTACCTGGACTGGCAGCTCGACGACCCGGCGGGCCAGGGCATCGAGGCCGTGCGGCCGATCCGCGACGCCGTCGAACAGCGGGTGCGCGGTCTGCTCGGCAAACTGGGCATCCTGGCCTCCGCCTGACCGCCGCCTGGGGCGCGATCAGGTGCCGAAGGGCGGGACCTGCTGCACGGTGAGGTCGTCGCGCAGCCGCAGGAAGCGCACCGGGTGGCGGTAGACGCCCTCGTCGACGGCGGTGTCGGCGAGGAACTCCGCCACAAGGTCGGGGCGCACGGGGTGGTACTCCAGCTCGCCGCGGGTGCCCCAGCCGGCACTGAAGCGGCGCCCGTGCCAGGGCTGATCGGCGTCGGCCGGGTGCAGCCGCTGAGCAAGCTCGCGCCGTACGACGGTGGGCAGAGGGGTCGTGCGGGCGACCAGCCGCAGGTGGCCCAGAGCGTCGTACCGGGCCAGTAGCAGCGTGGACGGAGCCGCCAGCGCCCCGGTGACCCCGCCGATCAGACCCTCGGAGGTGGTGCGGGAGCACTGGTGGAGTGTCGGTATTCGAGAGCTGCAGTATTCGCCCGCAGGGTGAGCGGCCCGGTCACGTCAGCGGTGACAAAGCGCACGCCTCTCGCCGCGACGGTGGCCCGTCTTGCTCGCGACGGGGAGAGGGGAGCCGCCTGACTCCGGGGTGCCGCCCCGATGCCGCAGAGTGGCCTGAACCTGGGCCCTGATGCCGACGGCTCCGCTCGTACTTCACCGACGGTCGGCGGGGAGAGCTTTAGCGAGTGTCTGGAAAGGCGGGACACCAGCGCTGGAGGCCCAGACGACTCTGCAAGGCTCTGTCATCGACGGTTGAACAGGCTCGGCCTGGGGATCCGCCGCCGACGGATCCCCAGGCCGAGGTGGGACCTCAGCCCGGCCTAGTAACTACTGCAGAACGGCAGTGCTGTTCGGGGGGTTGAATACGCAGAACTCGTTGCCTTCCGGGTCGGCAACGACGATCCAGCGAAAGCCGTGTTCACTGAGTTCTTCAGAGAGCCTCTCAGCGCCGAGCCGTTCCAGGCGATCGACCTCGGACACCAGGTCCGCGGTGCCAAAGTCGAGGTCAAGGTGCATGCGGTTCTTGCCCTGCTTGGGCTCTGGGACGTGCTGCAGGAGAAGAGTTGGTGCAGGAGCGGGCCCGACCAGGCTCAGGTAGGGCGGTCCGTGGAAGCCGCGCCGGTAGTCCAGCGGGGCGAGCGCAGCGAGCCAAAAGCCCGCTTGCGCGTCAGTGTCGATACAGTCCAGCGTCACAACGATCTGCATGGCGGAACGGTAGGAGGCTTGGTCCGCCGTGACGATCCATTTTCCGGCAGCACCGAGGTGGTGCTGCCGCTTTTCAGCCCAAGCATCCTCTGCAGTTGCAGTATCCGTCCGCAGGGTGAGCAGTCCTGTACCTCGGTCTGGTCACGTCAGCGACGACAAGTAATTCGGTCCAGTTCTCACCGGCGAGGGTGGCCCAGCGTTCGGCTGTCTTGGGGTGGATGCCGAGCATGTCAGCGATGACCATGGGTGGCAGGTCTACCAGGGCGTCCACCTCAGCAGGCACCTGCCGCGCCGCGCTCCCGCCGACCCCGCGCCGCCGGGGCGACCACGCCGCGGCCGCGCGCTGACGAACGGGATTGGCCCGTACGAGGTCCTGCTCGATCGCCCAGAGATAGAACTGGTTGACCGTGGAGACCTCGCGGTCCCAACTGGTGTCCTCCACACGAGGTCCGTGGTCGTCGCGACGACGCCACCACTCATACGCTGCCCGATCGTCCATGGTCGCGTCGCGCCAGTCGCACCGGCCTCGCCCGAACCACAGGAGTCGAAGTACGTACGCAGATCCCGGGCATGCGCGGCCTGGGTGGCTGCGTAGGTGAGAAGGGAGAACGTTTGTAGACGAGCTGCAGGAGCAGTCGCTTGTTGCCGATGTCCGGAATGTTGATGAGATTTGGAAACGCTTGTCTGGTGTGTCGGCGTCAGTGCGTTGTGGCAAAGGGAGCCCCTGTTCGATGAGCAGGGGCTTCTTCGTGTGCCGAGCATGATCGCGGAGGGGTAGGGGCAGACAGCGGA
>NZ_JBFBCG010000151.1:0-8758 GCF_040683105.1 Streptomyces sp. NPDC051020
TGTCCGTGCTTCCCTATATTTCCCCCCATCCACTGCTGGGGTTAACCCCGAGCGTCACCCCCCGCTTCCTGTTACTTCCTTGTGGAGCTAAGGAGAATTGAACTCCTGACCTCCTGCATGCCATGCAGGCGCTCTACCAACTGAGCTATAGCCCCGTGCTGCTTTCCGCCCGGTCTCCCTGGCGACATCGAGAACATTACACGGTTACCCCGGCCCACCACCAAATCGATTCCCCCAGGAACCGATTTGCCCCAATTCGGGAAGGTTCGGCGACACGGCGCTCAGGCGGTCGCGAAGGAGTAGAAGCGCTTCAGGGTGCAGTGCTCCTCCAACAGCCGTCCGTAGATCGGCTCCCCCTCCAGCTCCCGGTACGTCTCGATCGGGTCGCCTTTTATGATCAGCGCCCGCGCACACTCCTCGCACCAGTACTGGTACTCGGCATTGATCGGATCCATGTCCCGAACAATGGGCGTACCGCTGCCGCACCAGTCGCACTTCCGCCTGTGTGCACCCATGGGTCAGCTCCGGCCGTGGCCGCTGGCCGTGCACATGCGGGAGGTGCCACCGTTCTCTCTCGGAACTTCAGGAACTTCGGGAACAAGGGGCAGATCCGCGACCTCGTGGCGGCTCGCAGGCATCGCGCGCTCCCTCCCGTTCGGTCCGTCGCCCCCTCCGGCGGTCCGATTCTGCCATGACCCCGCAAGGGGGTCAGCCCTGCTGGGAATCGACCCGTTGCCGAGGCCTTACGAGACCGACCGACACGCCCACGACCGCGGCCGCCGACAGCGCGAGGGCGCACACCCACAGCGCGTGGCCGGACCCGTGCGCCCCTGACGTATCAAGGCGGTTGAGGTACACCGTGCCGAACGTCGCGACTCCGATGAGCTGACCCAACTGAGTGACGGTTACCAGCACACCACTCGCGTCGGCAGCGTCCTCGGGCCGCACGTTGGCCAGTGCGCGGGCGAGGAGGGGACTGAATGCCAGCGACACGCCCGCCCCCATGACGACCAAGGCTGCATACAGCATGAATCCGCCGCCCCCGCCGTCGCGCAACACCAGTCCGACCCCCACCGAGGCGACGGCCACCATGACGAACCCGCCCGGAACAAGCCCCCTTTGGAGGCACTGGGGCCACCGGCGCCAGGTCAGCCCGACCGAGCCCAAGACCACCGCAGTCGGTGCGAACATCAGCCCGGCACGCAGCGCCGAGTAGCCGAGACCGCCCTGGACGTGCAGCGTCATTGCAAAGAGGAAGCCCGCGTTGACCGCCATCACTAGCAGAATCCGCAGCACCGCCGACGCGATTCCGGGAATACGCAGCACCCTGAGGGCGATCGGGGGTGCGCCGCCGCCCGCGGCCAGCCGTGTCTCGTACACGACGAACCCGGCGAAGAACACGACGGAGGCGAGCAGGCAGACCCAGGACCAGGCCGGCCAGTCCAACTCCTGCCCGAGGACAAGGGGCACGGCGAACAGCGTGACGGCAGCGGTGAGAAGGACCAGGCCCGGCAGATCGAGCCCGCGGGCCCGCGCTCCCTCCCTGGCCTGCCCGGTACGCGGTTCGCGTGGCAGCACGCGTCGGCCGAGCACCAGCAGAACCAGCCCGATCGGTACGTTCACCAGGAAGACCGGCCGCCAACTCGCTCCGAACAGATCGGCGCTGACCAGCACCCCGCCCACGACCTGCCCGGCGGCCGCGCCGGTGGCGAGGACCGCGCTGTAGGCACCGAGCGCCCGGATGCGCGCCACACCGGTGAAGTGCCGCTGGATCAGGCTGAGCACCTGCGGAATCATCACCGCCGCACCCATCCCCTGGGTCAGCCGGAAGGCGATCAACTGTCCGGTGTCCACGGCCAGTCCACAGGCGAGTGAGGCGACGGTGAAGACCGCGAGCCCGGCCAGATGGGCACGTCCGTGGCCGAGCAGCCCCCCGAGCCTGGCGCCGATGATCAGCAGAACGGCGTACGTGATGGTGTAGCCGGCCACGACGAGCTGTAACCCGGCACCGGAGGCGCCGAGTTCGGTGCGGATCGTCGGGGCGGCGACATTGACGATGAAGGTGTCGAGCAGGGCCATGAACTGGGCGGCCAGGACCAGGGCGAGCAGCCGGCCGGGACGTCCGTCCGTGACGCCGTTGTCAGTGGTGCCGTCTTTACTGGGTACGGAACGTGGAGTTGCCTCGGATGTCGATGTCATGAATCGAAGCGTGCCGTCGGCCCCATACGGGTAACGAGAGCCCGCTGATGCTGGTACTGGCAGCACCTGGCAACTCCGCCGCGGGGCACCGACCATGGGGGTGTGACGACGGTGACGACACAGCACAACACGCAGGACCACGAGCGAGATCCGGCCCCGAACCGGCCGGCCCGGCGGCGACATCAGTCGCACCGCCGGCGGTCGGAGCTCGCCGCCTTCCTGCGCAGTCGCCGGGCCCGGGTGACGCCCGCCGACGTGGGCATGCCGCCGGGCCTGCGCCGCCGCACCCCGGGCCTGCGCCGCGAGGAGGTCGCCCAGCTCTCCGGGGTCGGTGTCACCTGGTACACGTGGCTGGAGCAGGGCCGCCCCATCAACGCCTCACCACAGGTGCTGGACGCCGTGGCACGGACGCTCCGGCTGGACGGCCCCGAGCGCGAACACCTCTATCAGCTGGCGGAGGTGGCGTACGCGCCGGGCAGGCAGGCCGACACGATCGAGGTCGGCCCGGAGATCCAGGGCATCATCGACGCCCTCGACCCGCATCCCGCGGTCGTCTACAACACGAGGTACGACATCCTCGCCACCAATGCCGCCTACCTCGACCTGTTCAACGTGCCCGCGCCGACGGAGTCGGGGCCACGGAACGTGCTGTGGAGGCTGTTCACGGTGACCGACGAGGACTGCCCGGTCGTGCACCGGACCCAGGAGCTGCCGATCATGGTGGCGACGCTGCGCGGGGCCTACGGGCGCCATACCGGCGAGCCGGCCTGGGAGTCATTGGTGGAGCGACTCTCCGCGGCCAGCCCGTACTTCGCCGAGCTCTGGCGGAGCGGGGATGTCGCGCCGCCGGGTCCACGGGTGAAGACGTTCCGTCACCGGGCGGCGGAGGGTGAGATACGGATGACGTCGGTGTCACTGTCCATCAACGGCCTTCCGGAGTGCCGGATCGTGGCGTACACACCCGCCGACGAGGAGAGCGCGGAGCAGGTCGCGGCGCTGCGCCGACGCCGTCAAAGGTGAGTGACCGCACCCGTGCGGGAACACAGCCGGATCCAGGAACACCTGGGGGAACGCAAAGATCCCGCCCCCTGCCGAGGACGGGATCCTGATTGTGGAGCTAAGGAGAATTGAACTCCTGACCTCCTGCATGCCATGCAGGCGCTCTACCAACTGAGCTATAGCCCCGCTGCTCGCTGTGTTTCCCTGCGTTTCCGCGCTGCGAACAAGAAGAACTTTAGCCTGTGACCAGCCAGAAAGTGAAATCCGGCCGACGCCGCCCGGTCCTAGGCGTCGTCGCCGAGCACGGGTTCGGGCAGGGTGCCTGCGTTGTGCTCCAGCAGGCGCCAGCCGCGCGCGCCCTCGCCCAGCACCGACCAGCAGCAGTTGGAGAGCCCGCCCAGCCCTTCCCAGTGGCGCGCTTCCAGGCCGAGCAGCCGCCCGATGGTGGTGCGGATGGTGCCGCCGTGGCTCACCACGACGAGCGTGCCGCCGTCGGGCAGCTTGTCGGCGTGATCGAGCACGACGGGGGCGGCCCGGTCGGCGACCTCGGTCTCCAGCTCGCCGCCGCCGCGCCGCACGGGCTCGCCCCGTTTCCACGCGGCGTACTGCGCGTCGTACCGCTCGATGATCTCTTCGTGGGTGAGGCCCTGCCAGGCACCCGCATAGGTCTCGCGCAGTCCCGCGTCATGGGTGATGTCGAGCCCGGTGATCGCGGCGAGCTCGGCGGCCGTGGCCGCTGCCCGCCGCAGATCCGAGGCGACGATGGCATCCGGCTTCAGCGAGGCGAGCAGCCGGGCGGCCCGGTGGGCCTGCCCGACGCCGGTCTCGGTGAGCTCGATGTCCATGGAGCCCTGGAATCGGCGCTCCAGGTTCCACGCAGTCTGGCCATGTCGCCAGAGGACGATCCTGCGACCTCTGCCGCTGCTGCTGCCGTTCAGCTCTGGTCACCTTCCATGCCGCCGGTGAGCTGGGCGTGCTCCTCGGCCTTCCCCCGGGTCTTGACGGCGTCCTCGGGCAGCGCGATCTCGGGGCAGTCCTTCCACAGTCGCTCCAGCGCGTAGAAGACGCGCTCCTCGCTGTGCTGGACGTGGATCACGATGTCAACGTAGTCGAGGAGGATCCAGCGGGCGTCGCGTTCGCCCTCACGGCGCACCGGCTTGGCCCCGAGCTCCTTCTGAAGCCGCTCCTCGATCTCGTCGACGATCGACTTGACCTGGCGGTCGTTGGGGGCCGAGGCCAGCAGGAAGGCGTCCGTGATCGACAGCACGTCGCTGACGTCGTACGCAATGATGTCGTGCGCGAGCCGGTCGGCGGCCGCCTGGGCGGCGGCGTTGATGAGCTCGATGGAGCGGTCCGTGGCGGTCACAAGCAGGCTTTCGTCGGCGGTCAGATCAACCTCTAGGGTCTCACGGACCGCCGACAGCCCACGCAGCGATCTTCCGGAGATCGTTCCTGGAGATCGCCCAGGAGGTGGCGCCCGACTATTTGATCTTGTAGTCCTGGCCGAGAACGACGGACACATCCGCGTTCGCGGCAGGCTTGCCCTGCTTCACCGCGCTCACCGACAGGCCCAGGGTCTTGGCGACCTGGGTCGCCTTCTCCTTGTCGGCCGCATCGCGGTAGAGGACCTCGGACAACGCCGCGGTGCCGGTGTTCCCGCCGCCGACGAAGGCATAGCCACCGTTGACCAGCTGGATCCGGGCGGACTCCGTACCGCCCGCGTTCCCGGTGCCGTTCCTGACCCCGACCCGCACGGGCGCGTCCTGGTCCGGTGCCTTCACCGTGCCGCCGAGGATGTCCTTGACGACACTCTCGGTGGCCGCGTCGGTCAGGGTTCCGTCGGCCTGCACCGGCAGCAGCGCGGTCTTGTAGTCGCCGATCTTGGCGTGTTCGGCGAGCTTCGCCAGGGACGCACCGAGGTCCTTCTCCGGCAGCGACGGGTCGAGGATCTGCGCCAGCGTCTGCACAGTGACCGTGGCGGCCTTCGGATCGTCCGAGATCTTCCGCAGCACGCCGCGCATGACCTGCCCGAACCGCATCAGCTGCTTCGCCTCGGCCTCACCGGGGCCTTGGTAGGTGGCGTACGCGACGGCCATCTGCCCGCTCAGGGTCTGCGCCTCGCCCTTCTTCACGAGGGGGGACACGTCCTTCTTGGTGTCGGGTACATCGGTGTCGGTGTCGACCTCGATGTTGCCGACCAGGTCGACGAGGTTCTCCAGGTACGGGGTGTCCAGCCGCCACGTACCGGAGATCCTGGTGCCGAGCAACGCGTCGATCGACTCGCGGGTGCCGGTCGAATCGTCGCCGTCGACGGACTTGCCGAGGGTGGTCGTGTTGCCCTCGTCGTCGGAGACGGCGAGCGAGTTGGGGAGCAGGACCGTGGTCCCCTGCTTGGTGGTGACGTTGTCGACGAGCAGCGCCGTGGAGGTGCCGCCCTTCTTGGTGTTGTGCAAATGGACCACGATGACATCGCGCTGCTGCGGACCCGTCGTCGCGGTGTCCTTCTTCCCCGAGCCGCCGAGGCCCGGGAGTTTGCCCGCGGACCAGAGGTAGCCGACACCGCCGACGACAACGAGGGCCACCACGACCACGAGCGCGACCATCCGGTTGCGGCCGCGTCGCCGTGCCTCCTCGCGCCGCTCGCTGCGGCTCTCGGTGAACTTCAGCCAGTCGATGACGTCTTCGGAGTCCTCGTCGGGCTCCTCGATGAAGGAGTACTGCCCGGTGCCGTCCTCACGGTCCGCGCGGCGCTGCTCCGGAACGGCCGGCTCGGGCTCGGACCGCGGTTCAGGCTGCTGCGGGGCGGATACGGGTGCGGGAGCCTGCTGCGGGATGCTCCACTGCGCGGTGGCGTCGACCGCAGCCTGCTGCCGGCCGGTGTCGTAGCCGTACCCGTCGTAGCCATAACCCTGCTGCTGGGAGGCATACGGGTCGTACTGCGGCGGCTGCTGCTGGCCGTACGGGTCGTATCCGTACCCTTGCTGCGCCTGCTGCCCCTGCTGCGCGTACGGGTCGTACTGCTGCGGCTGCTGTTCCTGCTGCTGCCCGGGCTGCTGATACACCGGCTGCCCGTACTCGTCGTAGCCGACGATCTGCGGCTGCTGGTAGTACGGGTCGTACGGGTTCTGTCGGTCGTTCACCGGTCCCCCTCTCCGTGGCTCATTCGCCGCGGTACAACTGGCGCTTGTCGATGTATCGGACCACACCGTCGGGCACCAGATACCAGACGGGATCCCCGTGCGCGACCCGCTCACGACAGTCCGTGGACGAGATCGCCAGCGCGGGGACCTCCACCAGAGAGACACCGCCCTCCGGCAGCCCGTCGTCCGTGAGCACATGCCCCGGCCGCGTCACACCGATGAAGTGGGACAGCGAGAACAGCTCCTCGGCGTCCCGCCAGGTGAGGATCTGGGAGAGCGCGTCGGCGCCGGTGATGAAGAAGAGGTCCGCGTCGCCGTGGATGGCACGAAGGTCCCGCAGCGTATCGATCGTGTACGTCGGTCCACCACGATCGATGTCGCTGCGGCTGACCGAGAACTGCGGGTTGGACGCCGTCGCGATGACTGTCATCAGATAGCGGTCCTCGGCCGGGGACACATTCTTGTGGCTCTTCTGCCACGGCTGCCCGGTCGGTACGAAGATCACCTCGTCGAGGTGGAACCGGGCGGCCACCTCGCTGGCCGCCACCAGGTGTCCGTGATGAATCGGGTCAAACGTCCCGCCCATCACGCCGAGTCGGCGTCTTGCGGCACCGGTAGGCACTTCCTGCTCTCCCATGCGTGCAGAGCCTACTGGCACAGCTGTACGCCTCGGCCTCAGCGGTCGCGGTTGAAGCGGGTGGTGATCCACAGCAGGAGCAGCAGCACGACGAACGCACCGCCACCGGTCAGGTACGGGTTGAGGCTTTCGTGATTACCACCGTGCTCGCCGCCCTCGGAGGCGAGAGTGACCAGCTGGTGCGCGGTGCTTGTGAGGCTCATCTTCGGCAGGACCTATCGATCGGGAGTCGGAAGGAAGACGTCGCGGACATCGTATGCGGGTGCCTCGGACACGCTCACGCCGACTCAGTCGTTGTTGTCGTCGTTGCGGTATCCGCGGAGCAGGAACCACGCGAGCAGCGCCGCGCCGATGAGCGAGGCGAGCAGCACGATCCGGAGGGTGTTGCCCGGGCCCTGGTCATCGGATGCGGCGGCGAGCAGAGCAACGGTGTGCGGCATGTTGGGCGTCTCCTCAGTTATCCACAGCCCCCCGCACACCGTAGCCCCAGCACCTACGCTGGGATCTGTCAGGGGGCGAGCGACGTCTCGTACAAAGAGGGGGCCATCCATGACCGACAGCAACCACACGAGTCACGAGAACGTGCCGAGCAGGCAGCGCAGGCGTTTCGCGGGCATCTCGTCCCGGGCGTACGAACACCCGGCGGACCGCTCGGCCCTGGTGGCCCTGCGCAAGCTGAGCGGGTTCGACACCGTGTTCAAGGCTCTCAGCGGACTGCTCCCCGAGCGCAGTCTGCGGCTGCTCTTCCTCTCCGACTCCGTTCGGGTGAGCGACGCCCAGTTCGTCCACCTCAACGACATGCTGCGCGACGCCTGTTACATCCTGGACCTGGAGAAGGTCCCACCGATGTACGTCACCCAGGACCCGCAGCCCAATGCCATGTGTATCGGTCTCGACGAGCCGATCATCGTGGTGACGACGGGGCTGGTGGAGCTGCTCGACGAGGAGGAGATGCGGGCGGTCGTCGGCCACGAGGTGGGACACGCCCTCTCCGGCCACGCCGTGTACCGCACGATTCTGCTGTTCCTCACCAATCTTGCGCTGAAGGTCGCCTGGATTCCGCTCGGCAATGTTGCGATCATGGCGATCGTGACGGCGCTGCGTGAGTGGTTCCGCAAGTCGGAGCTTTCCTCGGACCGGGCGGGACTGCTGGTCGGCCAGGATCTGCAGGCGTCGATGCGCGGCCTGATGAAGATCGCCGGTGGCAACCATCTGCACGAGATGAACGTGGACGCCTTCCTCGCCCAGGCGGACGAGTATGAGAAGGGCGGCGACCTGCGCGACTCCGTGCTCAAGATCCTCAATATGCTGCCCCGCTCCCACCCGTTCACCACGGTGCGCGCGGCCGAGCTGAAGAAGTGGTCCGAGAGCCGCGACTACCAGCGGATCATGGATGGCCACTACCCGCGGCGTGACGAGGACAAGGACACCTCGGTGACGGACTCGTTCCGGGAGTCCGCCTCGCATTACGCCGATTCGGTGCGCACCAGCAAGGATCCGCTGATGAAGCTCGTCGGCGACATAGCGGGCGGCGCCGGGGACCTGGGCGGCAAGCTCCGCGACAAGTTCACGGGCGGCGGCTCGGCCGGCAAGGGTGGCGCTACGGGGGGCTCCGAAGGGACCCGTCAGCCGGGGCCGGAAGACCCGGAGAGCTAGGACGTGTTTCGAAAGTCCCGCCTGCCAGGCGACGCCTGGCCCGCACGCTCGCTGCGTTGTCGGGCTCGCCCCGATACGCCCAGTATCGGGGCGACCCTCCGCCTTGCGATCGCACGCACCAGACGCC
>NZ_JBFBCG010000152.1:0-8659 GCF_040683105.1 Streptomyces sp. NPDC051020
CTGCTCTCCGGGGTCCCTTGCCACACAACGGACATGACGCCACGTCACTCACGAGACCGGCGAACCGGACCAATCCCAATCGCGCAATGCCCCTGCCCGGGGCCCCCTGGGGGGAAACCCCCAATGAAATCGGGGATTAACCCGGTCGCTCGGACGACGCCCTGTCCGTAGGTTCTGAGGTGGAATCGGAACACCGTTCCACTCAGCCTACGGAGGCCCCTCGTGACCGCCCCTTCGCGCCCGCAGACTCGCACTCCTCATCCGCTCGTCGCGGCCTTCGTGCGGTTCGTCGTGTGTGGTGGCGGTGTCGGGCTGGCATCCAGCGGGGTACTCGTACTGCTCAACGACCGGATACCGATGGTCGTTGCCAACGCGCTGGTCACCGTCGTCTCCACGGTCATCGCCACCGAATTGCACGGGCGGGTCTCCTTCCGGAGCGGGCGGAAGGGATGGAGGGTTCACCTTCAGTCCGGGGTGACCGTCGCCGTGAGCTATGCGTTCACGACAGGGGCGCTGTTCTGCCTGTACTCCGTCCGGTCCGAGCCCTCGGCCCTGGCCGAGCAGACGGTCTATCTGTCAGCGTCAGCTCTTGCGGGGATCGGACGGTTCATGGTGCTGCGGGTCGTGGTCTTCGCCGAGCGGACGACGGCCGGCGAGACCGCGCGCGGCAGGGCGTCGATGGCAATGGCGGCGTGACGCCGGTGCGGGAGCGGGCCGACGCTCTCGGCCCGCTCCCGCGAGGTCAGTCGCCGGCCGGAGTGCCCGTCACCTTCAGGTGACGGACGCGGCCCGCGTTGTCGAAGGATCCGAAGCCCACCCGGCCCGAGGCGAAGACCGGGGCGGTGGCCGTGATCAGCGGGTTGTGGCTGCCGTCCAGGTAGACGGCGGTCTCACCGGTGTCGGCGCAGTGGGTGAGGCGCACCTTGTGCCATCCGTCGTCCTTGATCGCCGGAGATGCGCCGAAGGCACCGTTCCACTGGTCGTCGATGCGCAGCCGGTCGGCGTCGTTGACGGTGAACATACCGTTGTGCGGGTAGATGGTGTTGTCGCTCGACAAGTGCGCGTACTGGAACCGGGTGTCCGACTGATAGTCCCAGATGAGAATGACGTCACGGTTGGTGATCTCGACGGGAGTGTCGATCCGTACCTCCGCCTCGACGGTGACGGAGGAGTAGCGCGGGCCCGCGGTCAGGACGGCGTACTCGAACGGGCGGCGCGGTCCCGGGCGGGCGACGCCCGGCTCGGCCAGGATCGTCTCCCGTTCGGTGTACGCCCACTTGGCCGGGGTGACGGGTGCCCAGTTGTCGGGCCCGGCGGTGTGCGTGGTGGGGGTGTTGCCGATCTCGCAGTCGGCGAAGGTGCGGGTCCCGGTCACCTTCCAGACCTTCCCGTTGGCCTTCGAGACGATGTACAGGCCGCCGCTGCGGTCGGAGCCGAAGCGCAGGTCGACACGTTGGTCACCGGCGAGGTCGCGCATGGTGACCGTCTTCCCGGTGGACTTGTCGAACAACATCAGCTGCTCGAGCGGCGCGAGGTCGGCGCCGCGGTGCATGTCACGGGTGTTCGCGGCCAGGATCCGACCGTCCACGAGGTCACCGAAGATGTACTTTCCACGCAGCGCCGGCGCGTCCTTGCCGCGGTAGACGAAGCCTCCGGCAATGGCGCGGCCCACATCGGACCGGCAGTTCCAGCCGGGTCCCGGGTCGTGGTCGTAGGCGGCGACCGGGTAGGTGTAGCCGTACTGGGCGTCGTCGGCGGGGAGGGGAAGGATGCGGGCGCACGGGTCGGTGGTCTTCTTGTCGAATGCGAAGGGGCCCTCGCGCTCGCTCCAGCCGAAGTTGTCCCCGGCCTTGACCTCGTACACCGACTCGATGGCGTGCTCGCCTATGTGGCCGAGATACATACGGTGGCTGCCGCCCGCGTCCCAGCTGAAGCGGTGCGGGTCCCGCATGCCTATCGCGTAGATCTCCCCGAGCGAACCGGGCTCACCGACGAACGGATTGGACGCGGGGATGCCGTACCGGCCGTTGGCGCTGTCGCGGCCCGCGGGGTCGATCCGCAGAAGCTTGCCGTGCGGGAGCGTCAGGTTCTGCGGCTCGCTGTTGCCGACACCCTGCCCTCCGTCGCCCACCGCGAGGTAGAGAAGGCCGTAGTCCTCGTCGTGGGGCTTGGCCGTCGGATTGAAGTCGATCTGCTGAATGCCGTGGACCTGGCCGCTGAAGCCGATACGCAGCACCTCGCGACGGGTGCCGTGGAAGACGTCGGCGGAGGGGTCGTCGGCGGTCCACTCAGTGATGATGCCGTGATAGGTGGGCGTGCCGGCCTGCTGGTAATCGGGAGTCTCGGTGGCCTGCGAGGCGAGCTCGGTGTGGACGGTGTAGAAGCGCCCGTTCGCTCCGAACTCCGGGTGGAATGCGGCGTACCCGAAGCCCTGACCGAGACCGCGGCCCGAGAAGAAGTGCGGGAATGCCGCCTTGACGTCCAGGTAGGGGTGCGGGGTTCCCCCGGAAGTGCGCGTCGCGGCGCCGGGGTCGGTGAGATACAGGGTGCCGTTGAGGTCGGGGGTCGCCATCCGGCCGGATCCGTCGGGCAGTTCATTGATGGTATTGATCCGTGCGTGGCGCATCAGGCGCGGATCCGTCGGCGCCGGAACAGGTTCCGACTTGGGGAAATGTGCGAACTCCTGCAGGACGAGTCCCGTCCTGGACTGGACGGGCTTCTGCGGAATGGGGTCGGTCAGGGCGGCTGTCGCCGCGGCGGGCTCGTCGGCATGGGACGGCGCGGCGAGACCGCCGAGGGCGAGGGCTGCGCCGACGGCCACGGCCGCCCAGTTCCTTCGATATGTACGTCGTGACGCCATGTGGGTCCCTTCGGGCGGGCGTGACAAAGAGGCAGGGAAAGAACGATCCAGGGACGACACCGGTCAGCGGCCCCCCGCCATGCGCTGGTACTCCGCCGCCACCGCTCCGGTCGGCACCGGGCGGTCCAGGAACAGGAGGTCGTCCATGCGGCAGTCGCAGGCGTTGTTCTCCCGGGTGTTCTGGGGGTAGCTTCCGCCGATCTTGATGCCGCGGGGATCGGTGGGCGAGGCGCGGTGGGGCGCCGGTGTGGTGGCGATTTCCCAGGGGTCGCCCGGCGTGACGTAGAAGCCATCCAGGGGCTTGCCGTCGCGGTAGAGCGCGAGGGTGCCGTCGCGGAAGTCGAATGTCGCGGCCAGGTGGACCCATTCACCGCGCGGCAGCAGTTCTTCCCAGGGGGCCTCGGCGGCGAACGTCTGGGAGGCGCCGCTGTCCAGGCGTCTCCCCAGCGCGACCAGCTTCAACTCGCCTTTCACCTGAATGAGTTCGAGCAGCGCACGCACCGCGTGACCGTCGGAGGTTCCGGACAGCACGCCGGCCAGCCCGATCGCGTTGTAACGGTCGTTCGGGTTGGCCGTGTTGGAGTTGAGGGCGGGATTGTCGCCCGTCATCTTGAACCACCCCATGACGGTGGCACCCCGGGCACTGCGGAAGGCCCCGAGGGACGACATGCCCTCGGCGTCCCAGGCCCCGGCCTTCCAGTCGTCGTTGCCCGCGGTGGCCGGGTTCTGCTGGCGCACCTGCAGGGCGGGTGAAGCGCCCGGGTACGCTTCGTCGGCCACGCGCATCGCGGCACCGCCGTTGATCAGGCTGAGCGTGGTGCCGGAGCGCCCGATGTCCTGTTCGCGACCGGGGTCGGCGGGGTCCGGGTGTCCGAAATCGTACGCCGCCACAGCCTGGGCTCGCAGCGGAGTGTGGGCGGTCGACGGGCGGGCCGCGTCGGCCGGAAACGTGGCGGCGGCAAGCGAGGCGGTCGCGGCGAGTGCGGCGACGGCAAGTGAGTAGCGTCTGGTGCGGGGCGATGTCATACAGCCTCCCAGCGGCAGCGAAGGGGCGGTGAAGGGGCAGTCGACCAAGGTCTCCCGATCGACAGAAAGCGCTTTCGTCCGCGTGCGGGGACCATGTAACCCCCTTCGCTACGACCCTGACAATGGGCGTGTACTCGCCAATTTCTTGGGCGCCCTTCCGCGGCGGCGCGGACCTCCTTGCGGACAAGGACGCAGAGGGGCGGGATCTCAGGCCGTGCCGATGTGTCGACGAGCGCGACAGGAAAACATGGACAAAACTGGATGGCATCATCCATCTCGCGCCCCACATCTGGAGGATGCTTCGTGCTCTCGGACAAGTCCCGGCCAGTCGTCGCTGCCACGCTCCCGGTCGTCGCCGAGCACATCCGTGAGATCGCCCAGCGTTTCTACCGGCACATGTTCAGCGAACATCCGGAGCTTCTGGACGGTGTGTTCAACCGCGGCAACCAGGTCCACGGGGACCAGCAGCAGGCGCTGGCCGGTTCGGTGGCGGCGTTTGCGACCACTTTGGTGGAGACCCCGGAGCGGGTACCCGAGTACTTGCTCTCCCGGATCGCGCACAAGCACGCGTCCCTCGGCATCCGCCCCGACCAATACCAGATCGTCCACGACAACCTGATGTGGGCGATCGTCGACGTCCTGGGCGACGCGGTCACCCCGGAGGTCGCCGCGGCCTGGGACGAGGTCTACTGGCTGATGGCCAACGCCCTGATCAACCAGGAACGCGGCCTCTACAGCGCGCGGGGCGTCAGGCCGGAGACGGTGTGGCGGAACTGGCAGGTGGTGCGGAAGGTCCGCGAGACCGCCGACGTCCTCACCTTCGTGGTCAAGCGGACCGACGACCGTCTGGTGAAGAGCTCGCTGCCCGGCCAGTACGTCACGGTGCGGATGCGGATGCCCGACGGGGTGCTCCAGCCGCGCCAGTACAGCCTGACGCGGGCCGACGACGGTGAGCACCGCCAGTTCTCGGTCAAGCGGGTTGTCGGCGACGGCGAGCCCGCCGGCGAGATGTCCACGCTCCTGCACGACTCGGTGGGCCTGGGCGACACACTCACACTGTCGGTGCCCTACGGCGAAGTCGTGCTCGACGACTCCGGGCGGCCGGTCGTGTTCGCCAGCGCAGGCATCGGGATCGCCCCCATGGCCGGGATGCTCTCCCACCTTGTCGCAGCTCAGTCGGGCCTGCAGGTCATCCTCCTGCACGCCGATCTCGACGAGGCGTCCTTCGCCCTGCGCCGCCAGGTGGTCAGCGACGTCCTGGCCCTGCAGAACGCGCAGCTCTACGTCTGGTACGAACAGGACGGCCGAAGCCACGAGCCGGTGAACGGGGTCTTCCAGGGGCTGATGGACCCCACAGCGGTCGACCTGCCCGAGGACGCCCTGTACTACCTGTGCGGCCCGCTGCCGTTCATGCAGGCCGTACGGAGCCGGCTGATCGAGCAGGGCGTCGCACCCCACGACATCCAGTACGAGGTGTTCGGCCCCGACCTGTGGCAGGCCGACCTGGACTGACCCGGATCCCCGGACCTCCCGCAACCGGTGGGAGCGGGTGTTCTGCACGCGGACCATTGAGCGCCTGAGCGACTCCGGTTTTCAGGTACCGCTCCGGCGGCAGAACTTCGCCTGAAGCAGATCGGTGAAGATACCGATGGGGTCGTCCCAACCGTCAGTGCTCCAGTCGCCGTTGACGTTGGTGGTGACCATCTGTTCGCCACCGCGAGCGCCGTAGGTGTAGGACCACGATCCGAAGAGCGCACCCCCCATGCCCCAGACCGTTTCCCCGCAGGGCAGTCTGACTGAGGAAACGCCGAGGCCGTAGGCGGCGTTGGAAATCCAGTCGCGGGTGGGCACGGTGGTGAACATGTCGCGTTGCTGGGCCGGTGACAGTATCCGGCCCCCCAGCAGGGCGCCGAAGAACCGGTTGAGGTCCCCGGCGGTGGAGATCATGCCGCCGGCTGCCCAGAACATGGATGAATCGAGCTCGGTCGCGTCGTGGACCGGCGCGCCGGGGTGGGTCTGGAACAGCTTCGTGTAGTGCCGGGAGTGTGGTCCGTGGATCGTCGGGTCGCTGCCGTGCGGCAGGTACGTGCCAGTCAGGCCGAGTGGGAGGGAGATCCGCTCTGTGATCTCCTCGGCAAGCGCGCGGCCGGTGGCCCGTTCGATGATCATGCCTGCGAGGACGTAGTTGGTGTTGGAGTACGCCCAGCCCGAACCCGGTGTGAAGGTGGGCGGATGGGATACGGCGATCTGCACCAGTGACTCGGGGGTGTGTGTCTCGTAACGGTTCAGTGCTTCCTGGTCATCGGTGTAGTTGAAGATCCCGCTGGTGTGGTTGAGCAGCATCCTGATGTTCACCCTGACACCGTCGTGGTGGTGGCTGTGGACCACGCTGGGCAGCCAGTGTTCCGTGGTGTCATCCAGGCTCAGCCTGCCTTCGGCCGCCAGCTGCAGCACGACGGTGGCCACGAACGTCTTGCTGATGCTGCCGATGCGGAACCGGTCCTGCTGTGAGCGCTTGCGGCCGGTTCGGGTGTCGGCCACTCCTGCGGACCCGAACCACTGCCGGTCGCCGTCGCAGACCTCAGCAAGAATGCCGGGAAGGCCGCCTTGAGTCACGGCTTGCTGAAGTAAGCGCTGGATCGCCTCGTAGCCCTCGGCCCTTGAGGCCGGCGCGGGCTCAGTTACGGCGCCCGCAGCCTTGGCTGGTTCGGCGCCCGGTCGGCCGCTGTCTGTATGAGCGGTGTGTTGGTGCATGTGGTTCTCCTTGTCGCGTGTGACCCGTAGATGGCCGCCCGGCCCCTCTCCACAGCGTGATTCATTGACCCACCGGCTCTCACCAGGGGCTTAGGGCCCAGCGCAGTGTGCGATCCATCGCGCACGCCTACAGGACTCGCCAGGACTCGCTGCACATCCCGGCTAGGGCACGGCCGCGGGGTGAATTGGCCGTGTCAGCTGTTTCCGGCGGGCACTGATCCTGGCTGGTTGAGCGTATGCCGTACGCGGTCCGCCAGTTCGGCCTGATCGATACCGGCCAAGGCGAGCGCCCGTGGCACGGTGCCGATTTGAGCCTGCAGGATCCCGAGTAGCAGATGCGCTGACCGCAGGTCCTTCTTGCGGGCGGAGGCGAAGCTCCGATCCAGTGCGAGTCTGGCGGACGCACCCATCTTGGGCTGCTGGGAAGCGTGGCTCGGCCTGGGGAGGTCATAGGTGGCCGGAGACACTCCGATCATGCTCAGGCTGTGCTCGAACTCGCGATCCAGTGCCTCGTGGACAGCAGCGTGATCGAGCCCGGCCGAGGCCAGGACCTGCTGTGCGGTAGACCCCTGATCGGCAGCGATCGACAACAGGAGATGGTGCGCGTCGATCGTCGCCGACCCGTCCTCGTGGGCTTCGTGCGTCGCCCGCACGATGACTGCGTGCAGGTACTTGTCAAACGCGCTCATCGCCGCGCCTCCTCAGCTTGACTCCGGCGGCGATGAGCCGCTTGGCGTGCTTCTTATGGACGGCTTGGCGGGTGACACCGAGTGCCTCGGAGACCTGCGGCCAGCTCCAGCCCGCTCGCATGGCCTGCTCGACAGCGGCGTCCTCCAGTTGATCGGCAAGGCGCCGCAACGCGACGACAGCCGCCAGGGTGTCAGCGGGCTCTTGAGGAAGGGGATTCTTGGCGGCCGACATGCAAGCAACTATAGTTGACTAATGAAGATAGTCAACCCGAGTTGCTAATGACTGGGGCAGGGCGGGGTGATGCGTCGGGACTCGCGATCATGGGCCGACATGTCGGCAAACGACGGCGAGCTCAAGCGGTCGGCGAGGAATTTGGCGACCGTGGCCTGGATTTCGCGTTCCTCGTCGCTGAGCACCGAGGCAATGTCCAGCAGGGCGAGGGGGTTGTGAGCTGCTGTCGGTTTGCTGGGCTGAAGTGAGTGGTGGCGTGCGGGAGTGAGTCCTGTCGGTGGGTTGGTGGGGTGGAAGGGGTTCTGGGGCCGAATGGGTGACCTTGGCCGCTGCTGCTCGTTGGGCTGGGTGACGGGTGTCTGGCCTTGCGGGAGGGGGTGGTGTGGTGGGCGGTTTGCGGGAGTTGGCGGCGTCCTTCGTGGTGCCGGGGCCTTGCGGGGTGGCGGTCCGGGACCGGCTCAAGCACCTCACGCCCCGGGACGAGATGGTGCTGCGTGCGGTCGGTGAGCATCAGGGTGCGCTTGCTTCCCGTGATCTCAGGGCCCGCTGTGCGGACGGTCTGGAGCACAGTGCGGATACCTGGGCGGCGCGTAAGCGGGACCTGACGCCGCTGTCGTCGTCGCGGATCGCGGGTGCGATCACCAAGGCCACGCATGATCAGTGGGCGCTGGCGCGCCGTTGCCAGGCGGCGCACATCCAGACGCTGGAGGCGGGGATCAGGACGCTGCGGCAGCGTCTGTCCCTCCCGATCGGCAAGCGTGGAACGAAGCGGGCCGCGGGCGGCTACCGGTCCAAGGGCGAGTGGTTCCGCAAGTCCCGCCGCCTCGCGGCACTGGAGGCGCGGCACACTGCTGCGGTCCGTGACCGACAGACCGGGCGGGTGCGGGTGGTACGGGGCGGCAAGCGTCTCCTCAACACCCGCAACCACCTCGCCCAAGCGGAGCTCACCGAGGAGCAGTGGCGGGAACGGTGGGAGGCGGAACGCTGGTTCATCGCTGCGGACGGTGAGTCGGGGAAGCGGTTCGGGAACGAGACGATCCGCGTCACCCCGGACGGCGAGGTCAGCATCAAGCTGCCTGCTCCGCTCGCGCACCTGGC
>NZ_JBFBCG010000153.1:0-8501 GCF_040683105.1 Streptomyces sp. NPDC051020
CGACAACGCAGCGAGCGTGCGTGCCAGGCGTCGCCCGGCAGGCGGGACTTTCGAAACACACCCTAGGGCCTCGCGGGGGTCGGTCCGGGCCGGGGCCTTCGAAGCCCAGGGCCCCCGGGCCCCCGATCCGGCCCACGGCCGTCAGACCAGCGAGCCGCCCGGCAACTCGACCTTCGCTCCGAGCTTCTCCAGCTTCTCCATGAAGTTCTCGTAGCCACGGTTGATCAGATCGATCCCGTGCACCCGCGACGTCCCCTGTGCCGCCAGCGCGGCGATCAGGTACGAGAAACCGCCACGCAGGTCAGGAATGACCAGATCCGCGCCCTCCAGCTTCGTCGGACCGGAGACGACCGCCGAGTGCAGGAAGTTCCGCTGGCCGAAGCGGCAGTCGGAGCCGCCCAGGCACTCGCGGTAGAGCTGGATGTGCGCGCCCATCTGGTTGAGCGCGGAGGTGAACCCGAGCCGGGACTCGTACACCGTCTCGTGGACGATGGACAGCCCGGTGGCCTGCGTCAGCGCCACGACGAGCGGCTGCTGCCAGTCCGTCTGGAAGCCGGGGTGCACGTCCGTCTCCAGGGCAATGGCGTTCAGCGCGCCGCCCGGGTGCCAGAAGCGGATGCCCTCGTCGTCGATCTCGAAGGCGCCGCCGACCCGGCGGAAGGTGTTGAGGAACGTCATCATCGAGCGCTGCTGGGCGCCTCGTACGTAGATGTTGCCCTCGGTCGCCAGCGCCGCGGACGCCCAGGAGGCCGCCTCCAGACGGTCCGGGATCGCCCGGTGCGTGTACCCGTCGAGCCGGTCGACGCCCGTGATCCGGATGGTCCGGTCGGTGTCCATGGAGATGATCGCGCCCATCTTCTGCAGCACGCAGATGAGGTCCTCGATCTCCGGCTCCACGGCCGCGTTGGACAGCTCGGTGACACCCTCGGCGAGCACCGCCGTCAGCAGCACCTGCTCGGTGGAGCCCACCGACGGGTACGGCAGCCGGATCTTCGTGCCGCGCAGCCGCTGCGGGGCCTCCAGGTACTGGCCGTCGGCCCGCTTCTCGATCGTCGCGCCGAACTGCCGCAGCACGTCGAAGTGGAAGTCGATCGGCCGTCCGCCGATGTCGCAGCCGCCGAGTCCCGGAATGAAGGCGTGGCCCAGCCGGTGCAGCAGCGGGCCGCAGAACAGGATCGGGATGCGCGACGAGCCCGCGTGGGCATCGATGTCAGCGACGTTGGCGCTCTCGACATGGGTGGGGTCCAGGATCAGCTCGCCCGGCTCGTCACCGGGCCGGACCGTCACACCGTGCAACTGCAGCAGCCCCCGCACGACCCGCACGTCGCGGATGTCGGGCACATTGCGCAGCCGGCTGGGCCCGCTGCCGAGCAGCGCGGCGACCATTGCCTTCGGCACCAGGTTCTTGGCGCCTCGGACGCGGATCTCGCCCTCCAGCGGGGTTCCGCCGTGGACAAGCAGGACATCGTCTGTGCCGGTCATGAATCTCGCGTTCCGGAGTGGTCGGGCAGGGGGCCAACCGAAAGGGTAATGGCCGTCCACCCCCGGTCCATAAGGCGGCAGGGGGTGTATGAACGTCATGAAACAGCCACAACACGCTCTGCTCGCCGCGCCTCGCAGAGGGTCACCGCCCACACATGCCTCACGGGCCGTGCGCTCCCCACGCACCCGTGCGCCCTGAGCTGCGCTGGGACTCCCTCGCCGGACCGGCGCGTCACCTGGTCCCCATGGAGGGCCAAGATGCGGGATCATTTCTGCCATGACCGAGGTGTCCTCGCTCACAGGGCGACTGCTCGTGGCCACACCCGCGCTCGCGGACCCGAATTTCGACCGCGCGGTGGTGCTGCTCCTCGACCACGACGAGGAGGGTTCACTCGGCGTCGTCCTGAACCGCCCGACCCCGGTCGGCGTCGGTGACATCCTCGAGTCCTGGGCCGGCCTGACCGGCGAACCGGACGTCGTCTTCCAGGGCGGTCCGGTCTCCCTCGACTCGGCGCTCGGCGTCGCGGTGATCCCCGGCGACGAGGGGCCGCTCGGCTGGCGCAGGGTGTACGGGGCGATCGGCCTGGTGGATCTGGAGGCACCGCCGGAACTGCTGGCCGCGGCGCTCGGCTCGCTGCGGATCTTCGCGGGGTACGCGGGCTGGGGCCCCGGGCAGCTGGAGGCGGAGCTGACCGAGGGCGCCTGGTACGTGGTGGAGTCGGAGCCCGGAGACGTCTCCTCGCCGCGTCCGGAACATCTGTGGCGGGCGGTCCTGCGCCGTCAGCGCAGTGAACTCGCCATGATTGCCACCTACCCGGACGACCCTTCGCTCAACTGAACCGCGGGGCTTTCAGTACCCTGGCTGTTATGAGCACTCTTGAGCCCGAGCGCGGGGCAGGTACGGGGACCCTCGTAGAGCCGACACCGCAGGTGTCGAGCGGCGACGGCGACCACGAGCGCTACGCCCATTACGTCCAGAAGGACAAGATCATGGCGAGTGCCCTGGAGGGCACCCCCGTGGTGGCACTGTGCGGAAAGGTCTGGGTGCCGGGGCGCGACCCCAAGAAGTATCCGGTCTGTCCCATGTGCAAGGAGATCTACGAGTCCATGGGCGCCGGTGGCGACAAGGACAAGGGCGGCAAGGACAAGAAGTAGTCCGTCCGCAAGACCGTTCGGGCCGAGCCCCCGGAGCGCGCTGATGCGCGCCCCGGGGGTTTTGCGTACAGCCGTCATTTCCGTGTGCGTGGCGCGGGCTGTACCGGCGCCCACGCGCGGCACGGTGAGCCGGCGGGCCCGGTCGAGGTGTCGAGGGCGGCCTCGCGGACGGCGCGGCGGTGTCGTCGTGGCGCGGGTACGCGGGTGGCATCGCCGCCGCCGAGGCCGGGCACGATGTCGTGATGTGCCCGGAGCAGCAGGTCTATCTGGACCACCGTCAGCACGGCGGCCCCGACGAGCCGATGCCCATCGGGTACGTACGCACCCTGGAGGACGTGTACCGCTTCGAACCCGTACCGCCGGGCCTGACCGACGAGGCGATCCGTCACATCCTGGGCACCCAGGCCAACGTGTGGACCGAGGTCATGCAGAACCGGTTCCGCGTCGACTACCAGGTCTTTCCGCGGCTCGCGGCGTTCGCGGAGGTCGCCTGGTCGGCACTGCCCGCCTCCGTCGACCGGGACTTCGCCGACTTCGAGCGCCGGATGACCACGCACTATGCCCGACTTGACGCGCTCGGCGTCGATTACCGCCCGCCGGGCGGCCCGTTGCCGTGGCAGAAGCGCCCCGGCATCCTCGGACGTCCGATCGAGGGTGCGCCCCCGAACGTGTGATCCCGCTCGCGGACCGGGGCACGGCCACCGCGGTTCCTGGGACCGTGGTGGCCGGAAGCGCTCTCGCCGGCCCTGCCGGAACCGCGCTTCCCTGGAAGGGAATAAGTCGTACAAGGCTTGCCGAAGAGTGGCAATTCGCACTCTGTGCATAAGGGGCGCGAAACGGGAGCATCCCCCAGGTCGGGGGCGGATGCGCCCTTCGCGGACCCTCGCGTCGGTCCGATCAGAAGATGTGCCAGAGTTGCCACGTCCGGGCTTTGAGCACGTACCGTACGGCGAAACAAGCGGGACGCCGGGACACCGGGAAGGGGCAGCTGGGTTGACCACGCACGCACCGCAGGCGACGCAGACGGTGATGCTGCCCGCCTCGCTCGACGAGGCAGTGGCGGCACTGGGCGCCATGCCGGCCGCCGTTCCTGTGGCCGGCGGCACGGACTTGATGTCGGCCGTCAACAAGGGGCTGCTGCGCCCCTCCGGACTCGTCGGTCTCGGCCGCATCAGCGAGCTCCGCGGCTGGCACTACCAGGACGGTCACGCACTGCTCGGCGCCGGGCTCACCCACGCACGCATGGGCCGGCCCGACTTCGCCGCACTGATCCCCGCCCTGGCCGCGTCCGCGCGCGCCGCGGGCCCGCCCCAGATTCGTAACGCCGGGACGCTCGGCGGCAACATCGCCACCGCGGCCCCGACCGGCGACGCCCTTCCCGTGCTTGCCGCCCTGGAGGCGGAGCTCGTCATCGCGGGCCCGGACGGCGCCCGCCGCGAGATTCCCGTCTCGCACCTGCTGGCCGGCCGGGAGATGCTCGAACCCGCGGAGCTGATCGCCTTCATCCGCGTACCGCTGCTGCACGCCCCCCAGGTCTTCTTCAAGGCGACCGGCCGCACCGGCCCCGGCCGCGCCACCGCATCCGTCGCGATCGTCCTCGACCCGGCCCGGCGCGGAGTGCGCTGCGCGGTCGGCGCGATCGCACCGATGCCGCTGCGTCCGCTGGAGGCCGAGCGCTGGATCACCTCGCTGATCGACTGGGACGGCGAACGGGGCTTGGCGCCCGACGCGCTGGCCGCCTTCGGCGAGTACGTCGCCGCCGCCTGCATCCCGGACCAGCCGCCGCCCGCCGACGGGGGAGAGGCGCCACCGCTGCCCCCCGCCGTACTGCATCTGCGGCGTACGGTCGCCGCGCTCGCCCGACGCGCGCTGGGGAGGGCACTGTCGTGAGCAACAGCAACGCCGACAACAGGAACAACGAGGGCACCGCCGACGAGCACGGCGGCTGGCAGCCGACCGCGCAGGGCGGCGAGTACGACGCCGAGGCGACCGCCTTCGTCCAGCTGCCCCCGGAGGACCTGGCGAACATCCCGCTGGCCGCTCCCGGCCAGGGCTACGTACCGCCGATGATCGTGCCGCTGACCCCTGCGGCCGGGCTCGACCCGACGGCGACGGGCAGCTGGGTCGTGCAGACGCGGAGTACACACGGCCAGGAGACGGAGCATCAGGCGACGGGCGCGGTGCACTGGCCGGACCCGAACGAGCAGCTGCATGAGCAGCACCAGCAGCACCAGCAGCTTCCGGAGTACCCGCAGCACGAGGTGTACCCGCAGCAGGGCGAGACGTCGGCCCCGACCGGCGAGTGGAACGTCGCCGAGGCGACGGCCGCCGAGACCTCCGGCCATACCGGCCAGTGGACGATCCCGGTCGCCGAGGGCGACCTGCCGGAGGAGTCCGGCGAGTTCGCGGCCTCGGCGACGGTGTCCCAGTGGTACGCGGACCGGACGCCATCGGCCACGCTGCCGGGTGGCGCGCCCGCGCCGTGGGCGACGCAGCCGGAGGCTCCCGAGGTTTCCGAGACGGCCGCAGAGGGCACGGCGGACACCCCGGCACTGGGCACGAACCTCACGCAGGCCCCGGCCCCGGACGCCACCGGGTCGGAAACGGCCGAGCCGCCGACGGAGCCCGTCGCCGACACCACGGTCACCCCCGAGCAGGCCCTCCCCACCGACCCCCCTCACGACACCGCCTTCGACGCACCCCTCGACGCGCCCCTCGACACGTCCCCCGACACCCTCAGCGAGCACCCGTCCGCCTCCTACGTCCTGCATGTGAACGGCGCAGACCGCCCCGTCACGGACGCCTGGATCGGCGAGTCCCTGCTCTACGTGCTCCGGGAGCGTCTCGGCCTCGCCGGAGCCAAGGACGGCTGCTCGCAGGGCGAGTGCGGTGCCTGCAGCGTCCAGGTCGACGGCCGCCTCGTCGCCTCCTGCCTGGTCCCCGCGGCCACCGCGGCGGGCAGCGAGGTCCGTACGGTCGAGGGCCTGGCCGTCGACGGCGAGCCGTCCGACGTGCAGCGCGCCCTGGCCGACTGCGGCGCCGTCCAGTGCGGTTTCTGCATCCCCGGCATGGCCATGACCATCCACGATCTGCTGGAGGGCAACCACGCCCCCAGCGAACTGGAGACCCGTCAAGCGCTCTGCGGCAACCTCTGCCGCTGCGCCGGCTACCGCGGCGTCATGGACGCCGTCAACGAGGTCATCGCGGGCCGCGAGGCGAGCGCCGAGGCCGCCACGGAGCCCGGCGCCGCCACCGCGTCCGCGGATGCGCATTCCACCGAGGCCCGCATCCCGCACCAGGCGGCGCCCGGTGCCGGTAGTGTCCAGCCCCATCTGCAGGACGGAGGCCTGGCGTGAGCGACGCAGCCACTGCCACCCACACGGCACTCACCATTCCGCCGGTGGACGGCCGCGGCGCCGAGCCGCCCGTACGCGGCATCGGCGCCTCGCTGCCGCCCGCCGACACCCGCGCCAAGACCCAGGGCACGTTCCCGTACGCGGCCGACCTCTGGGCCGAGGGACTGCTCTGGGCGGCCGTGCTCCGTTCCCCGCACCCGCACGCCCGCATCCTGTCCATCGACACCACGGGCGCCACGGAGATGCCCGGCGTCCGTGCGGTCGTCACCCACGAGGACGTCCCCGGCGACGCAGCGTACGGACGCCGGGTCGTCGACCGCCCCGTCTTCGCCTCCGAACTGGTCCGCCACCACGGCGAACCGATCGCCGCGGTCGCCGCCGACCACCCCGACACGGCCCGCCTCGCCGCGGCGGCGATCGTCGTCGAGTACGAGGTCCTCGAACCGGTCACCGACCCGGAGAAGGCGTTCGCCGCGGAGCCCCTGCACCCCGACGGCAACCTCATCCGCCACATCCCGCTGTGCTACGGCGACCCGGAGGTCACGGGCGACGTCATCGTCGAGGGCCTGTACCGCATCGGCCGCCAGGACCCCGCCCCGATCGGCGCCGAGGCCGGACTCGCCGTGCCGCGCCCCGACGGCGGCGTGGAGATCTACACCGCCTCCACCGACCCGCACACCGACCGCGACCTCGCCGCCGCCTGCTTCGGCCTCGAACCGGACCGGGTGAAGATCGTCGTCACCGGCGTTCCCGGCGCGACCGGCGACCGCGAGGACCCGGGCTTCCAGCTCCCGCTCGGCCTGCTCGCCCTGCGCACCGGCTGCCCGGTCAAACTGGCCGCCACCCGCGAGGAGTCCTTCCTCGGCCACGCCCACCGCCACCCGACGCTGCTCCGCTACCGCCACCACGCGGACGCGGAAGGCAGGCTGGTCAAGGTCGAGGCACAGATCCTCCTCGACGCGGGCGCGTACGCCGACGCCTCGTCCGAGTCCCTGGCCGCCGCGGTCGCGTTCGCCTGCGGTCCGTATGTCGTCCCGCACGCCTTCATCGAGGGCTGGGCGGTCCGTACGAACAACCCGCCGTCCGGCCATGTGCGCGGCGAGGGCGCCATGCAGGTCTGCGCGGCGTACGAGGGCCAGATGGACAAGCTGGCCACCAAACTCGGCATCGACCCGGCCGAACTCCGCCTCCGTAACTCGCTCTCCACCGGCGACATCCTCCCGACCGGCCAGACGGTGACGTGCCCCGCCCCCGTGGCCGAACTCCTGTGTGCGGTCCGGGACTTCCCGCTCCCCGCGCTCCCCAAGGACTCCCCGGAGGACGGCTGGCTGCTTCCCGGCGGGCTGGAGGGCGCAGGCGAACCCGGTGCCGTACGCCGGGGCGTCGGCTACGCACTCGGCATGGTCCACATGCTCGGAGCCGAAGGCGCGGACGAGGTCTCCACCGCCACGGTCAGGGTCCACAACGGCGTCGCCACGGTCCTCTGCGCCGCGGTCGAAACGGGCCAGGGCTTCAGTACCCTGGCCCGCCAGGTCGTCCAGGAGACCCTGGGCATCGAAGAGGTCCACGTGGCCGCGGTCGACACCGACCAGCCCCCGGCGGGCCCGTCCACACACGGCCGCCACACCTGGGTCTCCGCCGGAGCGGTGGAACGCGCCGCCAAGATGGTCCGCACCCAGCTCCTCCAGCCCCTGGCCCACAAGTTCGGCATGTCCACCGAGCTGCTCCAGATCACGGACGGCAAGATCACCTCGTACGACGGGGTGCTGTCCACGACCGTCACGGAGGCGATGGACGGCAAGGAACTCTGGGCCACCGCCCAGTGCCGCCCCCACCCGACCGAGCCGCTCGACGAGTCCGGCCAGGGCGACGCGTTCGTCGGCCTCGCCTTCTGCGCGATCCGCGCGGTCGTGGACGTCGACATCGAACTCGGGTCGATCCGCGTGGTCGAGATGGCGGTGGCCCAGGACGTGGGCCGGATCCTCAACCCGTCCCAACTGGCGGCCCGTATCGAAGCAGGCGTCACCCAGGGCATCGGCGCAGCCCTGACGGAGAACCTCCGCACGACCCGCGGTGTGATCCGCCACCCCGACCTCACGGGTTACGCCCTCCCCACCTCCCTTGACGCCCCCGACATTCGCATCGTCAAACTTGTCGAAGAGCGAGACGTAGTAGCCCCCTTCGGCGCCAAGCCGGCCTCGGCGGTCCCGGTGGTCACGTCCCCGGCAGCGGTGGCCGCGGCAGTCCGTGCGGCGACCGGCCGCCCGATCAACCGCCTTCCGATTCGACCCCAGGCGGCGGTGGCGGCCCCCAAGTCCTGAGCCCTGCACCGATGATGTGATCCGGGTTGCAGATGCAACCCGGAGGTGGAGCAGGCTGCGGCGGAAGCTGCGGCGGGTAGGGCCGTGCGCCAGCGGCACCTGGGCGGCGATCCGGTCGTCGGAGCGGTCGCGCCAGGACGCGGCGACCGTGTCCTGTCCGGTACGGGCCAGGGCGCGCAGGCTCCGC
>NZ_JBFBCG010000154.1:0-8417 GCF_040683105.1 Streptomyces sp. NPDC051020
CTGCTCTCCGGGGTCCCTTGCCACACAACGGACATGACGCCACGTCACTCACGAGACCGGCGAACCGGACCAATCCCAATCGCGCAATGCCCCTGATCGTGGCCGCGGCCGCCAAGTCCTCGAAGCTATTCACGGGCTCGACCTTGAAGGTTTACCAGGGCGCCCCGCACGGCCTGTCGATGGTCCCCAAGTTCACCGATCAGTTCAACGCCGACCTGCTGGCCTTCACCCGCGGCTGACGGCGTCCCCCCGCTGGGCAACCGACATCCGCAGCCTCCGACCTTCCCGGCAGCCCTGCGCATGCCGAAAACCTCATCCGCCCAGGTCGTGCGGCATGTTGGTACTCGTGCTCAATCCCCACCTCTGCGAGGACCGCGTCGAACAGCGAGGGGAACTTCCCGTCGCGATCGCGAATCAGGAACCGGAATCTACGGCGACGGCCTCGCGGCTCTGGGCAAGGCCGTGTCCTGATCCCCCACTGCCTCTGCCAATCCGTGCGCGCAAGAGAATCGACTACGGAAGTGCGGCCAACTTGCCGCTGGCGCGGCTGATCGGCAACGCACGTGCCACGTAGGTGCTGGCATGGATTCCTGCCGTACCCATATCGGGAGCCGTCGGATCCGGGCCTGACCGGGCCGCGCTTGGGCCGGACGGCCCTGTCCCTGGCACAGCGGCAGAAAGTGCCGACTGGCCTCGCGAGCAGGCTCCTGCCGTTAACGGTCAGCCGGGCGTTACGCGGAGGGACGCGAAGAACTCCGTGCGGTGAAGATTCCCTTTCCTCACACGATGTTGAGGCAGTCCAGGAACGGTTCCGCGGTGGCCGCCTCGCCGGTGATCCGGCAGTGGTCGCGCCACGCGGTCCGAGTCGTGCCCCATGCGATGAAGTCGGTCGCCTTGCTGTGGATCCAGGCGGCGGCGCCGTCCGCGGCACCTGGCTCCACCGTCAGCAGGACGTCCGGTCCGTCGGCGGGAACGATGGTGGCGGTCGTGGCGCCCGGTCCGGTGAACTCGAGTACGACCGGCCGGCTGATGGTGGCGATGAGTTCGGGCCCCTGCATCTGCGGGATGCCGGCGAGCATGAACTCGACCGCCGGCGCCACCAGCTCGTCGTCGGGCGGAGGGACCGCGAAGGGAAGCGGACCGCCGGGTTCGAGCATGTCGTAGCGCAGATGGCACAGGACGTTGAAAGCCATGGTGTTCGCCAGCAGGTGCCGGGGATAGGTACCCAGGCCTGGCACCAGTACCGGTTCGTCCGCCTGCGGCGCCTGCTGTCCCGCCTCCAGGATCTCCAGCTGCCGTGGGGTGAAGCGAAGCCACTCCTCGATCACCTCGGCATGGCTCCGGCCGCGGCGCTCGTCGACCCTCATGTCGTGGTAGCGCTCGCGGTTCTTGGGCCACGACGGATCCGTGGCGGGAGGGTCGACGGCCTCATGAGCGAGGGCGCCCAGGTGGGCGAGCACGTCGATGACGCGCCAGCCCGCACAGGCCGATAGAGACTCCCACCCGCGGTGGTCCACCAGAGGCACGATCTGCGACAGCTGCTCGCTGCTGCGCCGCGCCGAGGCGACACCCTCTCGACTCATCAGCCTCTTCCTTCCACGCGGACTCCTCGCGGCAGGCCACCGTACGAGTCATCCGCCGGCGTCACGCTGCCGGCGCGCGACGGGACATCCGGTACGTCGCTGCCGCGTCCGCCCGGCCCAGGCCGTTGCTCAGTGCCAACTGCAGCCGATCACGCACCACTTCGACATTCCAAGCTCCAGCCCCGCATCCCGTGCCGCGTCGGCGATCAGCCCGGCGTCCTTGGCCGCCGCCTCCAGGGGGAAGGAAGGAACGTCGAGGTCGTCGCTGATCATCTTCGGGCCCTTGGACCGCACGTAGGTGCTGTTCAGCGCACCGCCGTTGATTACGTTGATCAATTGGTGCGGGTCGACACCCAGGCCCTCGGCGAGTGCCAGGGCCTCTGCGACGCCCTCGACGGTGGTTAGCACCCAGGCGTTGTAGGCAAGCTTGAGGCTGCTGGGCTGGCTGATCGCGTCGAGCCAGACGGTGCGCGTGCCGACGGCGTCCAGCACTGGTTGGACGCGCTCGCCCGCGCACATGTCGGACGCGGCGGCCAGGATGGTCAGGGTTCCGGCGACCGCCGGTTCCTTCGCACCGAGCAGTGGCGCCTCCACGTAGGCCACGCCCATCCTGGCGGCCTTGTCCGCCAGGCGCCGGCTGCCTCCGGGCGAGACGGTGCAGCCCTGCAGCCACACGGCGTCCCGGTCGATGCCTTCGCGGGCCTGGTCGACGGTTGGTCCCGGCGACGATCTGCTCGTTGGCGTGGATGGTCAGCACGACCTTCGCTCCTCGGCACGCCTCGGCGGGGGTCTCCCAGACGGTGGCGCCGACCTCGGCGAGCGCCTCGGCGGGCTCGCGGCTACGGTTCCACACCCGCAGTTCGAGCCCCGCGGCGGCAATGTTCCTTGCCATCGCGTCGCCCATGGTGCCGGTCCCCAGCACCGCCACGACGGGGCGCCCGTGTCCCGTCGGCCCGGTGTCGTGTGTGTTCATGGATCAATCCTCCGCGTCAGCGTCCCGATGCCCTGCGTACTCAGGCGCCCCGGCCGATCCACACCGTCTTGGCGTTCATGAACTCACGCATGCCCAGGTCGGACAGCTCCCGTCCGTAGCCGCTGCGCTTCACGCCGCCGAAGGGGATCTCCGGGTAGCTGGTGGTGTTGCCGTTGACGAACGCCATGCCGGACTGCACGTCGCGGACGAACAGCTCGCGCTCAGTGGGATCCTCGCTCCACAGGTTCGAACCGAGCCCGTACGGGTGCCCGTTGGCGATCTTGAGGGCCTCCGCCAGCGAGGAGACGGTGAAGACCTGCGCGACGGGGCCGAAGACCTCCTCGTGGAACATCTTCATCTGCGGCGTGATGCCGGTCAGCACGGTCGGCGGGTAGAACCAGCCCGCCCGGTCGGGCCGCTTCCCACCGGTCAGGACGGTCGCGCCCTTTCCGACCGCGTCGTCGACGTACGCCTCCACGTCCGCCCGGCCCGACTCGGTGGCGAGCGGACCTATGTCCGTGGCGTCGTCCATCGGGTCGCCGACAACAAGCGCGGCCATCTTCGCGGTGAACTTCTCCAGGAACTGCTCGGCGATGTCCTGGTGGACGAAGAAGCGCTTGCCGTTGATGCACGACTGCCCGTTGTTCAGGGTCCGCGCCCGTACCGCCACGTCCGTGGCCCGTTCTAGGTCCGTCGACGGCATCACGATGAACGGGTCGGACCCGCCGAGTTCGAGGACGACCTTCTTGATCTCCTGACCGGCGATGGTCGCCACCGACCGCCCAGCCGGCTCGCTGCCGGTCAGCGTCGCCGCCGCCACGCGGTCATCCCGCAGCACCTGCTCCACCCTGCGCGCGGAGATCAGCAGCGTCTGGAACGTGTCGTCGGGGAACCCCGCCTCGCGGAAGAGCTGCTCCATGTACAGGGCGCACTGCGGCACGTTCGAGGCGTGCTTGAGGATTCCGACATTCCCTGCCATCAAGGCGGGCGCCGCGAACCGCATGGCCTGCCACAACGGCAGGTTCCACGGCATCACGGCCAGCACCACGCCGATCGGCTGGTAGGTCACGAACGTCTGCTGGGCACCCACGCTTTCGGCGTCACCGTGCTGGTCTCGCAGGAACCCCGGACCCTCGGCGGAGTAGAAGCGCAGTCCCCGCACGCACTTCGCCACCTCTTCCTGCGCCGCTTTGAGGGTCTTGCCCATCTCGGTCGTGATCACGCGGCTGACGGCGTCCGCGTCCTTCTCCAGCACATCAGCCGCCCGGCCGAGCCATCCAGCGCGCTGCTCCACGCTCGTCAGCCGGTACTCGGCCGCGGCCGCGGCGGCACGGGCGAGCTTCTCGTCAAGTTGCTCCGGGGTGAGTTCATCGAAGCTCTTGAGAACCTCACCCGTCGCAGGGTCCGTCGTCGCAATAGCCATATATCAAGGCTACGACCGCGGGCAACACCCCGCAAAAGCTGGGAACATAAATATGGGCGCCCACGTCGTTGATTATGCGCACCGTCCAGCGGCCCACCCTTCAGGGGATCTTGGGACCGGTTGCCGCAGCATATCTCTCTTAGAGGATGTCTCACCACAGAAAAGTGGGTGTGTTCGCGTCACGCAGGCTCCAAATGGCTGGAGTTCCATTTGACGGTTTGACGACGCCAGTCAAGTTGCAACCTTCAAGATGCCCACTCAGACTTGTCGTACGCGTCTGAATCTGCTCAATTACCCTTTCAAGAAAACCCCTCCCAGGGGACTGTCCTCTATCAAAATCCATGGCGTGCCGACCGGCGCAAGCTACATCCAAGACCCTGGGTTGATCCGAATATTCTCAACCGTCTCCCGGTAAATTCCGAAAGCGAGGCACATGTGATGCAAATGCGAGCTGCCCGGATGTACGGGTACCGGGAACCCCTTCGGGTCGACGAGGTTCCTGTGCCCGAGCCCGCGCCGGACGAGATTCTTCTGAAGGTCGCCGCGGCGGGGATGTGCCGAAGCGACTACCAGCTCCTCGACGGCTACTTCAAGGGCCCGTTCCCCGTGGATCTCCCCTACGTCCCAGGGCATGAGGTCGCGGGCCGCGTGGCGGGACTGGGAAGTGGCGTGCCCACGACGGTGGACTACTCAGAGGGCGACATGGTCGTCGTGAATCCCAGCTGGGGAGACGGCACATGCCGACAGTGCCGAGAAGGCAACGAGCAACTGTGCAGCGGCAACGGAAGGTGGGTGGGCTTCGGCCCTCCGGGAGGCTTTGCCGAGTACATGGTCGTGGAATACCGCCATGCGATCCCGGTCTCGGAGGAAGCGGCGAAGGCGCCTGAGCTCCTCGCCCCCATGACCGACGCGGGCATGACCCCGTACCGAGGGATGAGAAAGCTCCGGGACGCGGGCAAGCTCGGAGCCGGCCGCACCGCCGCAGTGACGGGCATCGGCGGGCTGGGAAGCTACGCGGTCCAGTACGCGAAGCTACTCGGAGGCGGTGCGACCGTGGTGGCGCTCGCGCGTAAGGACAGCAAACTGGACGTGGCGAAGGAGAATGGCGCGGACCACGGAATCAACGTCAAGGACAAGTCCGCCGAGGCCATCCAGGACGAGCTGGAGAGGCTGACTGGCCGGAGGACCCTCGACGCCATCCTGGACTGCGTCGGCAGCGACGCGTCCATCTCCATGGGGTTCGACCTGCTGGGTCCCGAAGGCGCACTGGCAGCGGTCGGCCTCATGAGTCAGCGCGTCGAGCACCGTCAGTTCCCCTTCGTAGGCATGGAGCAGTCCTACTTCGGTTCCTTCTGGGGAAACCACCTTGACCTCGTCGAGGTGCTCTCTCTCGCCGAAGCCGGCCTCGTCAAACACAACGTCACCAAAGTGAAGCTCGACGACATCAACAAGAACCTGGAGGCCTTGGGCCACGGCGACGTCGTCGGACGCCGGGTCATCGTCTTCGAGTAAAGCCGGCGGCAGGCAAACCCCCCGAGGAAGCCACCCTGCGTCGCTCGATCCGGACACACAGGGGTGTCCCGTGTTCCGCCGTCCTGCGGCTGCACCTTCGACGCAGGGCGGCGACTTCGTAACCTTCCACAGCGTGTCTCGACACTGCCAGTAGCTCTGTCCCCCGATCACTGACCGCGGATACGAGGAAATATCGTGATCAAACCCTTTGGGCCCTACGATTTCATGCCGCCTATCAGGACCTTCTCGTTGACCTCGCAGTCCTTTGCCCATGGCGGGCCGCTGGCCCGCGAACAGGTGAGCGGCATCCTTGGAGCGGGCGGATCGGACGTCTCACCGCAGCTGAGTTGGTCCGGCTTTCCCGAGGAGACTCGCAGTTTCACGGTCGCGATGTTCGACCCGGACGTGCCCACCGCCTCGGGCTTCTGGCATTGGGCTGTGGCTAACCTTCCTGCCTTCGTAACCGACCTTCCCGTCGGGGTGGGAGATGGAGGCGATCTGCCTGGCGGTGCGGTAACACTGGCCAACGATGCGGGCTACAGAAAGTACCTGGGACCGGCGACGCCGCCGGGAAACGGCCCGGACCGCTACTTCCTCGTGGTCCATGCCGTCGACGTGGACGAGCTAGAGGTGTCCGAAGCATCGACCCCTGCCTTCATGGACTTCCTCCTGTTCACCCACGCAATCGCGCGGGCAGTCATGTACGGCACCTATGAGCGGTGATCGATTGGGCTCAACCACGCCAAGCCCATACGCGCTGTCAACCGCGAAGGCCCGCCGGCGCGGCGCCATGTGGCGGCCGACCCCGAACTGCCTGAGGACCTTACGGGCGAACTCTCCAGCAAGTCAGCGACCGAACCCCGCTGACGAATTCGAGGCTAACCTCGCGCTTTCATCACAGGGGCTGTCCGGAGCTTGGTCAGACAAACGAGGAGTGCTCCTGACCTACAACGATGGGATATGTCTAAGGGCTGTCCCGTAAATGGTCTCTGAGTGGTCTCGTGCATGGTGGGCTGCTGTACGGCTTGGTGGTCTATCCGGCGAGGGCGAGGTTGTGGATTCGTGCGATGCCGAGCATGGCGTGATGGACGCCATCGCCTTTGAGGCGGCAGTCGCGGAGGATCTTCCAGGTCTTCGTGCGGGCGAAAACGTGCTCGACGCGGGCGCGGACCTGCTTGTGGGACTTGTTGTGGGCCTGCTTCCAGTCGGGCAACTCCTCGCCCCTGCGGCGTCGGTGGGGCATCACGAGCCCGGTGCCTGAATAGCCGCCGTCGGCGATGGTCATGGTCGTGCCGACGGCGGCCCTCGCGCCGGACTCCTCCCACGCCTTGCAGTCGTTGCGGTTGCCGGGCAGGGGCCGGCCGACCATCACGACGAGGCGGGTGTCGGCGTCGATGACGACCTGGTGGTTGGTGGAGTACCGGTAGTTCTTCGACTGCTCGGCGACGGTGTGATCGCGGGTGGGCACCAGGGTGCCGTCCACGATCAGCACGGTGTCCTTCGCGAACCGCTTGCGGGGCTGGAGGGCGAGCATCGGCCCGAGGTGATCGATGATCCTGTCCGCCGCCGACTTAGAAACCCCAAACAGCGGGGCCAGTTGGCGCATGGTCAGGTTCGTGCGCCAGTAGGCGGCGGCCAGCAGTGCCCGGTCCTCCAACGGCAGGCTCCACGGCCGGCCCCTGCGGACCGCGTCCGCACCCTCGCGCCGCAGAACCGTCACCAGCTTGCCGAACTGCCGCGGGCTCAGCCCGGTGAACGGGGCTATCCAGGACGGCTCCGAAGCCGTGATCACACCAGCCACGGCGAGATCGTCTCATCTTGATCATCCTGCAGGGCCCGCCAGCCTCTCGCGGGACATATCTCGTTCGTCCGGGCGGATCCTGCGTGAGAGCCTCACGCCTGTGGCTACTGAAACCGAGGTGGGAGAGCTGTTGCACCAGCGCGGCTGGCGGACGGCATTCACAGTCGCTGAAAGGGTGAACGCGTGGGCCGCCCTGGTGAGATTCATCGAGCGCGGCTACGGCGACGACATCTACGAGTACACCAACGACCTGTACTGCCGAAACTGGCTGCACGAGGCGTGGCTCCTGCTGGGCGAACACATCGTCCAGCTCTGGACCCCGCAGATCAAAGCCCTGGACGACCGGTACAAGGCCGCAACCATCGACGACGACGGCCAAGCACTCGACCAGTTCCACAGGCTGCCCGGCCCCGACCTGTGGTGGTGGCGGCGACACCCCCGCATCCTCACCGGAGACCTCAGGCGTTCGCTTCGCTCGGCCGGCGCCATCGGCACCGACCCGGACACAACGTGACCCTCAGCCTCCTGGGATTACGGGACAGCCCTTAGTAGGGCTTTGTTAGGTCCTGTGGTGGGGTTCGGGGGTTGCTGCGGGTTGGCCGCATATCGAGCAGGCGCCGGTCCAGGTGGCCAGGAGGGCCTGGAGTTCGCGGAGGACCGCGTAGAGGGTCGGGCCGGCGCAGGGGCTTTTGGGTCGAGCCTGAGCAGGGTGCAGAAGGCCTGGGCGAGGGAGGCGAGGGTTGCGTGGCGGTGCCATCCGAAGTAGTTGCGGCCCTCGAAGTGGTCCAGGCCGAGACCGTCCTTGAGCTCACGGTAGTCGTGCTCAACTCGCCAGCGGATCTTGGCGATTCGCACCAGCTCGCGTAGTGGGGTGTCGGCGGGCAGCGTCGAGAGCCAGTAGTCGGTCGGCTCGGCGGAGTCGGGTGGCCACTGGACGAGCAGCCAGCATTCGGGCAGGGAGCCGTCGGCGGCGCGGCGGATGGACCGGTTGGCCGGGCGAACCCGCAGGGACAGGAACTGCGAGCGCATTTCGGCATTCGGGTTGTGCTTGGTGGCCTTGCTGCCCTGGCGCCAGGTGACGGTGCGGGTGGCCGTTTGCCCGGCTGTCAGGGCCAGTGCGCGCAG
>NZ_JBFBCG010000155.1:0-8394 GCF_040683105.1 Streptomyces sp. NPDC051020
AGGGCATGACCTCGCGGTGGGCCGCGCCGTAGGAGCGCAGCTTGTCGGTGACGACCACCCGGGGCACCGCCCGGGTCTTCTTCAGCAGCCTGCGGGACGGCCATGGGGCGATCCTCACGTACGTCGAGGAACTGCTCGGGGTACGAACCTCGTTCGAGGAGCTGATGGACCGCGCGTTGGCCCAGGTCGATCAGCAGGACCATGCAACGTGGAGCCGTGCCAGCCTCCAGCTGAGTGGACGGCGAGAGGAGGCGACCTGGACCGCTGCGGCGGTACTGCGTACGAGCCCGGACCCATCCCGCCGATTGTTCGGTGCCGAGGTGCTCCGCCTTATTCATCTGTTCGACGACAGCGACGAGGACGCGTTCGCTGGTCCCGCTCTGGACCTGTTCACCGGCTGGGCGGCCGCGGAGACGGACGTCGCCGTCCTCACCGGGTGCTGGTCGCTCTTGGAGAACACAGCGACCCCCGCGCGGAGGCGGCCCTTCTGCCCCACGCCGGCCATCCCGATGCCCGGGTACGGCGTGCGGTGGCGCAAGGGCTCAGTGCTTTGTCCTCGCCGCCGGCCTTTTCCGGCGATGCTCGCACGGCGTTGCTGGGGCTTATGGCCGATCCGGACGCGGTGGTACGGAAGACCGCCTGCCGCGTGGTTGCCGAGGGCAGGGACCACGATCCCGTGTTCGCGGACGCCATGGCAGCTGTGCTGGACGACACGGACCGTCTGGTCCAGCTGGCTGCCGTCTACGGGCTTGCCCTCCACGACGACGAACGGTGCGTGGAAGCAGCACGCCTTCTCGGCCCGCCGCAGCGCGGTTCCCTGGAAGAGGAGGGCTACCTCGACGCGGTGTGGCGTTACGAATGGCGCCGCGACGGCCGCTGGACGTCCCCGCCTGTGCCTGTCAGCTGCTCCGGAGCCGGGAATACCGCACAGTTCGAATGACGCTCCCCGCCAGCTGGTGCCTCGAAGTGGGATGCCGACCGCCGCGAGCAATACGCCAACGACCTCGACGCTGAGCGCTCCTTGGTTGCCGTCACTGCGAAGACGAACCGGTCCAAAGCCGACCGGGATCCGGCCGAGTGGCTGCCGCCGGCCGCCTCCGCGCAGTGCACCTACGGCGCCGACTGGGTCGGGACGAAGCTCCGCTGGAAGCTCACCGCGGACGACAAGGAGCGGGCCGCGCTCGAGAAGCTTGCCAAAGGCTGCTCCGACACGGTGGTGAAGTACGAGGTCGCTCCCTAGCTGGCAGTCGGGTGTGGCACCCTCACCGCAGCCGGACCACGGTGAGGGTCCCGTGCCGGCCCGACCCGGCCAGCACCTCCACGACCATGTAGGTCTCCACCCGCGTGTACGTCTCCCCCTGCTCCCGGCGGTCTCGCACCACGGTCGAACTGGTCAGGGCAGACCCGATACGTGCCGCGAGAGGGGGCTCGAGCCGGGCCGGCAACCGGATCGGACTGCCCTCGTCCCCACCGCGAGGGCCAGGTGGTGCGGCCGGACCCTCGGCCCCATGAACCCGACCACCAGGGCGTCGACCGTGTCCGCGTGCCACTGGTGGAGTGTCGATATTCGAAAGCTGCAGTATTCGTCCGCAGGGGCTGGCGATAAGGGAAGGGACTCAAGCCGAGTACCGAGCTGGTGCTCGCCCGGCAGGCCGCCTGCTGATCAACCACCAGCCGGACCACCAGGCCAGCACGCCCCCACCTCAGGTCGTAGGCCGCCCATCGGGCCGAACTCCGGACGGCACTTGTGCTGGCCATCCAGTTCGCAATCCACGTGCGGCCGTGCATCGCAGCGGACGCTGGCAAAAAGGCGCCATGCCCATTCCCGCCAGGACCCGTTCAGGTCCGTGCGCCACAGACTCCACCACACTCTTCGCAGCACTCGGGGATCACCCCCTCCCGGGTCCGATGAAGAGAGGGCTCCATGATCAGAGTTCCCCGGAGACGCAGAGCCGGGCTGTTGTCGGCCTCACTCGCGCTCGTCCTGCTCCCGGCCGGTATGGCAGGGCAGGCCGTCGCGGCCGGACCGGACGGCGGCGGCCAAGCGGCCGCGCGCACCAGCGCCGAAGCCGCCGCACGCCCTACGGCCACCGCCCACGCCGCCCATACCGTCACGCTTGTCACCGGCGACAAGGTCACCATCACCGACCTCGGCCAGGGCAGGAAGACGGTCAGCGTGGAACGCCCGAAGGGGGCCACCGGAGCAGTCCGCACCGAGACGACGAACGGCCGGATCACCGTCATTCCGGACGAGGCGCTGCCGTATCTGAACGCCGGCGTCCTCGACGCGCGGCTGTTCGATGTGAGCGAGCTGATACGCCAGGGCTTTGCCGACGGTGACAAGGGCGCTGCGGACGGGCTGCCGCTGATCGTCACCTACGGCAAGAGCGCGCGGACGGCACCGAGTGTGCCGCGGGGCGCCGAGAAGGTGCGGTCCTTGCCCAGCGTCGGCGGCGCTGCGGTCCGCGCCGGCCAGGAGCGCGAGTTCTGGCGGTCCGTGGCTCCGCAGGCCGTCAAGCCCGCCGCGCGCGCGGCGACTTCGGACGGCGCCCGCTTCGCCGACGGCATCGAGAAAATCTGGCTCGACGGGCGCGTCAAGGGCGACATGGCCGAGTCCAACGCTCAGATCGGCACGCCGCAGGCCTGGGAGTCCGGACTCACCGGCAAGGACGTGAAGGTCGCCGTGCTGGACACCGGCGTCGACGCCGGGCACCCGGATCTCACGGGACGCGTCTCCCAGTCGAAGAGCTTCATCGAGGGGCAGGAGGTCGCCGACCGCAACGGACACGGCACCCATGTCACCTCCACCATCGGCGGTACCGGAGCCGCGTCGGACAGCAAGGAGAAGGGGGTCGCCCCGGACGCCACGCTTGCCGTCGGCAAGGTGCTCAGCGACCAGGGTTCTGGCAGTGAGTCGCAGATCATCGCCGGGATGGAGTGGGCCGCCCGGGACGTCCACGCCAAGGTCGTCTCGATGAGCCTCGGTTCAAGGGAGGGCAGCGACGGTACTGACCCGATGGCACAGGCCGTGAACACGCTCTCCAAGGAGACCGGTGCCCTCTTCGTCATCGCCGCCGGAAACTCCGGCGCCCCCGGCTCGATCGGCTCTCCTGGTGCTGCTGACTCCGCGCTCACTGTCGGCGCTGTCGACTCCGCCGACCGGGCCGCGTACTTCTCCAGCCAGGGTCCCCGCTTCGGCGACAACGCGCTCAAGCCCGACGTGTCCGCGCCCGGCGTGGGCATTCTCGCCGCCCGCTCCCAACTGACCAGCGGCAGCGGCTACTACACCTCGCTGAGTGGTACGTCGATGGCGACGCCGCATGTCGCGGGTGTCGCCGCGCTGCTCGCCCAGAAGCACCCCGACTGGAGTGGCGCGCAGCTCAAGGACGCGCTGATGTCGACCTCGAAGCAGCTCGGCGCGTCCGCGTACGCACTGGGCGCGGGCCGGGTCTCCGTGCCCGCCGCGATCACCGCGCGGATCACCGCGACCGGCAGTGCCGACCTGGGCTTCTACGGCTGGCCCTATGCGGACAACAAGCCGGTGACCAAGACGCTCACCTACGCCAACTCCTCGGACCAGCCGGTCGAGCTGAGCCTGGCCGCGCAGGGTGCTCCCGACGGCGTCGTCTCGCTCGCCGACGCGTTGCTGACCGTGCCCGCGCACGGCACCGCATCCACCACGGTGACCGGTGACGGCGCGAAGGCTGCCGTCGGCAACACCGGCGGACAGATCGTGGCGAGCGCCGACGGCGCCCCCGTCGCGCACACCGCCTTCGGTCTGGTGAAGGAGGACGAGCGGTACACGCTCACCGTCCACGTCAAGGACCGCGACGGCGCCGCGACCGGCGCGTACCTCGTGCTGCAGCAACTCGCCAAGGGCATCGACCCGTCCCCGGCACAGGTCGGCGACTCCGGCACCCTGAAGCTGCGGCTGAAGCCGGGCACGTACAGCGTGACGTCCTTCCTCAAGGTGCGCGGCAGCCACGGCGCCGACTCGCTCGGCCTCGGCTTCCTCGCCGCCCCCGAGGTCATCCTCGACCAGGACCGCGAAGTCACCCTGGACGGACGGCAGCTGAAGGAGATCAGCGCCAAGGTCGACCAGCGCACCGAGACCCGGCAGCTGGCCATGGAGTACGACCGCAAGGCGAACGGCGCCGACCTGCTCGGCGCGATCCAGGTGCCCCCGACCTACGACAGCATCTTCGCCGCCCCCACCGACAAGGTCACCGACGGCACCTTCGAGTACCGCACGACCTGGCGGCTGGGTAAGCCGCTGCTGGTGGCCACGGTGGGCGACAAGCCGCTGAGCGATGCCACCGTCCAGCCCGGCAGCGCCCTCACCGACGGCCACAGCACCGTGTCCGTCGTGGACGCGGGCAGCGGCGTACCCGCCGACTACACCGGCAAGGACGTGCACGGCAAGGCCGTTATCGTCCACGCCACCAGCGCGATCTCGCCGGCCGTCCTGGCCCAGACGGCCCAGGACGCAGGCGCCAAGGCCCTGTTCGTCACCGACGACCAGCCCGGCCGGCTGATGGCCTGGTTCGGCAACGCCGACTACACCGGCCGGTCGCTGCTCGTCGCCACGGTCAGCGCCGCCGACGGTGCCCAGCTGATCGACGCGGCCAAGACCGGCGAGCGCATCCACCTCACGACCACCCGCAACTCGCCCTACATCTACGACCTGTCCGACAGCCACCCCGGCGCCATCCCGGACAACCTGACGTACGCCCCGAACGCGAGCGAACTCGCCCGGGTGGACGACACGTTCTATGCGGTGAAGCCCATCCAGGGCAGTGAGGTCCGCGCCTCGCTCACCGACACCTTCCCCGTCGCGGTGGGCTTCCCGGAGCTCATCGACTACCCGGCCAAGCGCACCGGCTTCGTCACCGCCGACCACGGCCTGAAGTGGCACCAGAGCGCGTGGGCCGCGTCCGGCGCCCTTGAGGAGCGCAACGGCCTGGCCACCTACCGGGGCGGCACGCGCAGCCAGGCCGACTGGTTCAAGCCCATCTGGCACCCCTGGCTCGGCACCGGGCTCGGCTGGGGCCAGCAGCGGGCCGGGAATGCCCTCCAGTTCAACGTACCCGGCTGGGGCGACTCCGGACCGGACCACACCGGCTTCGGCGACGTGTACCGCGACCCCTCCCTTCAGCAGACCACCGAGGTCTACGCCGACGGGAAGCTCGTCGACCGGCGCAAATGGTCGGCGGCGTACGACTGGAACGCCGATCCGGCCGAGCACACCTACAAGGTCGTCACCGACACCGCACTCGACCCCGCACGGTGGAAGCTGTCCACGAAGGGCCACTCCGAGTGGACCGTCAAGTCCGCCGAGACGCCCGCCGACAGGTGGACGTACCTGCCGCTGCTCAACCTCGGCTTCAACATCGACACCGACATCGCGGGCAACGTCCGCGCCGGGCATCGCTTGCCCGTCGGGATCTACTCCGAGTACTACAAGCGCGCGACGGGCACCGGGACCATCGGCGACGGCACCCTCCAGGTGTCCTACGACGACGGCCAGACCTGGACGTCCGTCGGCCTGGAACGCGACGGGAGAAAGGCCGCCTGGAGCGGCACCCTGAACGTGCCCGCCGACGCGCAGTACATCTCGGTGCGCGCAACCGCCGGCGACGATCAGGGCGGCAAGGTCACCCAGGAGATCATCCGGGCGGTCGGCGTGAAGTGACGCGCTCCGGCCGCTGAAGCCATGGGGTGAACCGTACGCGGCGCAACCCCGAGTAACAGGAGGGCGCCGTCTCCGTGGGACCTGGGAGGCGGCGCCGCTCGTGCCGTTCAGCCCGTCGGTTCGACGATGCCGCGGACGACACCCAGCTCGACCAGGTCCTGCGGACGCAGCCCGAGCTCATCCGCGGTCCGCCGCACCTGGTCGGCCCGGCGTTTGAGGATCGCGGCGGCCAGTTCGGGCGCGATGACGGAGAAATAGCGGTCTGGCGTGGCCCCTGAAGCGCGTCAGGGAATTGCTGGGGATGCCGGACGCCAGGCCGGTGCTGCGGCTGGTTGAAGCACGCAGCCGACTCCGCTGTGTGTCGCTACAACACGCCGGTCAGTGCGTTGTCCTCCCACTGGTCGAACCTCGAGGTAGCCGGCTAGGACCTTGGGGTGCGGAGCCTACGATCCGGCTGGCCGAGCAGTGCGCTCTGCCCCGGTTGGTGGCCGAGAAGGTGAACCTTACCGGCACGAGGAACGGTGCCGGTACGGCAGCCGACGCGAAGGCCCTGGCGATCGCGCGCGGCATGATCAACAGGGCAGACAGCATCGAGGACCTGGACGTGCTCCGGCACCTGCAGCGCGTGGACGTTCCCGGCACGCGCACCGACTACGTTTCGACGCAACAGGGAACGTCGTGGGTGGAGAGTGTGGCCATCGGGCCTGGGCTGGTGCTGACGTCGCAGGGGCCAAAGACCGCGTACAAGCCGGGCTCACGGCAGGCCGTGACTGGTTCGGGCCCGTGACGCGCCCCGCCAACGGCGACAGTCCTGGGCCGACAGCGGTGCGGGCCACGCCGGGGTCATGCAGAGCGCAGACAAGGTGAACTCGAAAGTTCATCAGGACGGCACACCGATCAAAACGAGCAACTCGCTAGGTCGCCACGCTCTACACCGTCCCGACCACGCCGTCGCTCTACACCTTCGACCTGACCGCCGAACGCGACGCCGCCACCTACCGACTGTCCCCACAGACCCACACGGTGCGGCAGGTGAAGTCCAACCCGGTCACCGACCCGACGAAGATCGACCAGATGGCAGTGCTCCAGACGGACTACGGCATCGACACCGACCTCGCGGGCGACGCCCGCGGCGGCCAGCAGGCGCTCACTCTGACGCCGCATCACCTCAAAGGCTCGGTCGGCGCCGGGAAGACCCAGGGAGTCACGCTGTCGGTGTCCTACGACGACGGCGCCACCTGACAGCCGGTCAAGCTCAGCGGCAAGTCCGGCACCTAGAGCGCCCGTTACCACGCCCCCGCCACGGCCTCGTGTCGCTCAAGACCAAGGACTGGGACGACGCGGGCAACCACATCAGTCAGGAGGTGATCCGCGCCCACGGTCTGAAGTAGGCGGCTCCAAGCCGGGCGGGGCTGGCGCCCCCCTTCCGTCGTGTCACACCCCACCCCTGAGTGACTGGCGGAACGGCAGCCTCCGTAATCTCTCTGGGACTTTGCTCGATCGACCAAGAGGAGGTCCCGTGCTCTCGCTGTTCGGGCTTGGCCCTGCCGAGGAGGAGGTCTACCGCCTCCTGGTGGCCCGGGCTGGCGCCAACGCCGACGTGCTGGCGGCCGAGACCGGCCGTGCACCGGCGGAGATACTGCCGCTGCTCACCACACTGGCCCAGCGCGGCCTCGCGGTGTCCGGTGCGGACGGCGAGCCGTCGGTGGCCACGGTCTTCACCGCCGCGCCCCCGGCCCTCGCGCTCGGCGGAACGTTGCGGCAACGCCGCGACGACCTGCGAGCCGCCGAGGAGACCCTGCTCGCGCTCGCCGAGGAGTACCGCAACGCGGCCGCTGGCGGCGGCATCGTCGAGGTCATCACCGACCCCTGCGCGGTCCGGCACCGCTTCATGCAACTCCAGGAGTCCGCCCGGCACGAGATCCGGGCGATGATGGTGCCGGAGACCACCGTCGTGCAGCGCGCGCACAACACCGCCGAGCCCGCCGGTGTGCGCCGTGGCGTGCTCTACCGCACCATCGTGCAGCGTGACATGATCGGCCAGCCGGGCGGGGTCGCCGAGGCGCTGGACGCCCTGGCGGCCGGCCAGCAAGTCAGCGTCGCGGAGTCGGTCCCCGTGAAGTTCATGATCGCCGACCGCGATGTGGCCATGGTGCCGCTGGTCCCAGGCCGCCGTACCTCCCCCGCCTCCATCCTGGTGCACACCTGCGGGCTGCTGGAGGCTTTGCTCGCGTACTTCGAACTCGCCTGGGAGCGCGCCTACCCGCTCTCTCCCAACACCGTGGGCGGCGTCACCGAGATCCGACCCGACGGCCTGGACGAGACAGACGCCCGCGTCCTCGCCCTTGTCCTGGCCGGCCTCACCGACCAGGCCGCCGCCAGCCAGCTCGGCGTCTCCCGCCGCACCGTCCAGCGCCGCATCGGCGAACTCATGCTCAAGGCGGGGGCCGAAAGTCGAATCCAGCTGGGCTGGATCGCTTCCCGCCGAGGGTGGGCATGACCAGCGCGCAACACGCGGCGGCAACGCCAGCACCGCCCGGCTGATGCCCGGCGAAGGCAAGGGTTGCACCTATCTGTTGCGCCATCTGTTGCGATGGGGGTTGCGCCGGCGTTGTCACGTTGGTGGGGTGTTGATCGATTGAGGGCGCGTCAGGGCGTGGAGGGGTCGGGCGGGGGCCTGGGTCACGCTGCGGTGGGCAGGG
>NZ_JBFBCG010000156.1:0-8173 GCF_040683105.1 Streptomyces sp. NPDC051020
GGGCACCATCAAGACCCCCATGCACCCCGAGGAGCACCACGAGGCCCTCGCCGCCCTGCACCCGGTCGGCCGGATGGGCGAGGTGAGCGACATCGCCGACGCGGTGGTCTACCTCGAGAACGCCCCGTTCGTCACCGGCGTCGTCCTCCCCGTCGACGGCGGCCAGACCGCCGGCCGCTGAGCGGGTGCGGATCGCACGCCGCGGCGGGGGCGGGGGCGCCGCCGCCCCCGCCCCTGCTGCGGACCAACGGCCGGATCGGGGTCATCGCGTACGGAACCGGCAGAGGCCGCCGCCGGGCACCGGATGGAGCCCGCTGAGCAGGCCCCGGCCTGCTCGGTGCCAGGACCAGATGGCGTCCACCGAATTTCCACCCGACCGTCGACCCATCCCCGGCCCGCCCTGCGGGCTCGCGACCGAGTTTGGATCCCTTTGTGAGTGACTCCCGCACCCGCACGTCCGTCGACTTCTGGTTCGACCCCGTGTGCCCGTGGACCTGGCTGACCTCCCGCTGGATGCTGGAGGTCCGAGAAACCCGTCCGATCGACATAACCTGGCATGTGATGAGTCTGGCCGTCCTCAACGAGGGCCGCCTTGACGTATTGCCCGAGCGTATCCGTGTCCTGATGGGGCAGGCATGGGCGCCGGTCCGCGTTCTGACCGCGGCGGCGCAGGAGCACGGTCCCGACGTGCTGGAGCCCCTCTATACCGCGCTGGGCACCCGGTTCCACCTGCAGGAGCAGCCCAGGACCCGTACGACCATCGAGACCGCTCTGCGGGACGTAGGACTGCCTGCAGACCTTGCCGACGCCGGCGACACGGACGACTACGACGAACTGCTGCGAGCCTCGCACCACGAGGGTGTCGCGCTGGTCGGCGAGGATGTCGGTAGCCCCATCATTGCTGTACCGGGCCCCGACACCGGGAAGGTTGCCTTCTTCGGTCCTGTCGTCACACCGGCCCCCAAGGGCGACCAGGCAGCCCGGCTGTGGGATGGTGCCCTCGCCGTCGCTTCCACGCCAGGCTTCTACGAGATCAAGCGCAGCCGTACCGTTGGTCCCGTCTTCGACTGACCAGTTTCTCACCGATGCGCCGACGCGTCCGGGGAGCTACCTCGGGCGTCGACGGGGGCGCCCATCGAACCCGGACGCCGGCGCGGAAGACGGCCCGTCGGTTCGGATCGAAGAGGGGGTGGGCCGGGTGATTCGTGCGTACCACTTCTTCCTGCGGCCCACCGTGGGCCGGCAGGTCGCGCTTGGTGAGATGCTGCGTGATCACTGCTCGCTCTACAACGGGGCGCAGGAGCGCCGCGACGCCTGGCACCACACCTCGAAGGCCACTGTCCGGTACGGGCCGCAGTCCGTGCACCCTCAAGAAGATCCGGGCGTTCGACCTGGCGCGTCAGGGCCGCTGGTCGTTCTCCAGTCAGCAGGCGACGCTGCGGCGTTCGGGCGAGGCGTTCGCTGCGTTCTTCCGCCGTGTCAGGGCCGGTGAGAAGCCGGGCTATCCGCGCTTCAAGGGCGTAGGGCATTTCGACACGGTCGTCTTCCCGAAGGACGGCGACGGCTGCCGTTGGGACTCCACCCCGCACGGTCCGGTCACGCGCGTGAGCATCCAGGGGGTCGGGCACGTCAAGGGGCACCAGCACCGGCCGGTGGCCGGCAGGGTCAAGACGGTCTCGGTCAAGCGCCAGGGCCGTAAGTGGTTCGTCGTGCTGACTGCCGAACGGCCCCGGCCCGAGCCGCTGCCCGCGACCGGCAGTGTGGCCGGTATCGACCTGGGCATTGCCAACTTCCTCGCGGACTCGGGCGACGGGGATCGATCAGCGATTCCGGTTGGGGGTTGTTCCTGACGATCCTGACCGCCAAGGCTGAAAGCGCCGGACGGACAGTGATGGCGGTGGACCCCCGCAACACCTCCCGGCGGTGCCCCGCATGCGGCCACACCGCCAAGGAGAACCGGCCCACCCAGGAGAAGTTCCACTGCACCGTGTGCGGCCACACAGCGCACGCCGACATAGTGGGCGCCCTGAACGTTCTACGGGCCGGGCTGGTCCGTCGCGAAGCCCAACCGGCATAGCGAGAAGCCACCCCCCTTCAGGGTGGAGGAGTCACAACAGGCTGTCCACCAGGACCTGGCTCGAGGACCATCCCCGGAGACGGAGATCGTGTATGCGCAACGGGTCCCTTGAGTCCAAGACTGTCGCTCTCCAAGACCCCTGGGATTGACGACAGTTGACCAGTCGTCTAGTCTAGGTGACCGGTCGGCTAGAAATCTCGAGCCGTCAGTAAAGTCCCCTGTATGACCAGATGAGTCAGTGAAGGTGAGTCCATGGTTACTCGAACGAAGAAGTGGGTCGGCGTCGCCACCACAGTCGGCGCTGCGGCGCTGCTGGCTCTCGGGGGGAGTGCGCAGGCTGCCTCGGCGACCACTTTTCTGCCCGGAGCGCACTTTTACGCCGGCACCGGACTGACCGGGAGGGACATGCCGGCCGACCTGAGCAAGGTCGGAGAGTGTCAGACCCTGCCGCAATCGGCTTGGTCCAACACGAACCTGACGTCTCTGACCGCGTCTCAGGACATCGATGTCTATTTCAGGCCCAACTGCCAGCCCGGCACGCCCAGCGAGGAAGGGGACATCTATTTCGTTACGGGCACTTTCAATCAGGGCGACTTCCCCTACCCGGCGGTCAGCTACCGGGTGCACGCGATAGGTAAGTGACATCCGCGGCTGTTGGTGCCGGACGCCGACAAGGATCGGCACCAACGCCCAGGCCCGGACAGTGCTCCCGCCGAACCAGCCCTCGTTGAGCAGGTCGGGGTGCCGCTGGGTGAGGGTGTTGCGGGGAACCTGGGCCTCGATGGCGAGGGTGGCGATGGTCAGAGCGCCGTTTGAGCCGCCGACGGCGCCTTCATGGCCAAGCTCCGCTACCAGCAGACGAAGATCGAGCAGGCACCGGACACGATCCTCGTCGACGCCGAGATCGTCGCCATCATCCGCGCACAGCAACAGTGGGCCGACGCCCATCCCGGTCGTCGCTGGGCGGCAGGGACCACACCCAAGCACCTGTTCCTCGCGCACAAGATGAGCCGCCGTGCCGACAAGGCCTACCCTCTCGAACGCATTAACCAGACGCTGTTCGGCTTCGCCCGCCGGCTCGACGTCCGCGACGGCGCGAAGGGCAACGCCTGCCTGACCTGCGACAAGTTCGCCACGGACGCCACCTTCCTGCCCGAGCTCACCGCCCAGCGGCAGCGCACCGAGCAGCTCATCGCCGAGCGGCAGAACGCGTTCACGGCCCGGACCGGGCACCCGATGAGCGAGGACAACGTCTGGCTCGCCGGACGCCGCCAGGAACAAGACGCCCTCGGCCGCATCATCCTCAAGCTCGAACAGACCCGGCTCGCCGACGAGCCCTTGCAGGCCGTCCGCCGGGCCGGCGTCGAAGCCCGCACCGATGCGATCACCCGTGACCGGGACGGGAGGTGACCGGTATGCGCGGAAACCCCGACAACCTCCGCCAGGCCGCTGCCCGCAAGAGCGCCGCCGCCCAGGCCCGCGCCGAGCAGGGCCTGCGGGAGTTGATCCGCCGAGGGCAGCCCATCACTTTCCGCGGCCTCTCCCAGACCGCAGGCGTCTCGCTCGACTTCCTCTACCGGTGCACCGAGATCCGCCGACGAGTCGAGCATCTGCGGACCCAGCAGCGAAGCCACCCACCACAGCCGGCCACGCAGCCGCCCGACGACTCGCCCAGCAGCGTCGTGCGCACCCTCATCGCCCAGCTCGCCGAGCTCAAGCGACGGCACCGCAACGAGGTCCAGGCCCTGACGCAGGCCCTGGAAGCCGCCCAGAGCGAGAACCTCGAACTGCGGCGCCGCCTCGGCTCCCGGCACACCACCCATCCCGAAGCATCCTGACGGCGATCTTCTGCCGTAATCCGGCCTCAATGCGGCGCCGCGACCGCAGTGGTGCGCCAGGCCCGCTCGATTTCGGCGGTCGGAAATGGCGTCCGCTTGCTCTTGGCGAGCAGACGGCGGGCGAACTCACCGAAGATCACGGCAGCTCGGGAATGCCGGTCGATGATCGCGGCGATCTCGCGTGGGACGCCATCGGGCCGGTGGCCGGCGATCCACGCGCGCAGGAACGCCTCGTGTTCCATACCGCCGCGCAGGCCGTCGGGCAGGTGGCGGCGGAGCAGATGACTCGCAGTATGGCAGCGGTCATACGAAAGATGGTCGGAGAGGAACTCCGCCTCGGCGGCTGACAGTTCGAAGCCGGAGCTCAAAGCGAGCCCGAAGTCCGCGAAGTACAGCAGCCGACCGTCGGTCAGGATATTGGCGAAGTGGGCGTCAAAGTGGACGAGTCCGTGCGAGCTCATGAAGGCAGTCCCTCGCGAAAGGGCCTCCTCCACCCACGGATACGGCGAGCCCTCCCCGCCCTCCGGCGCGGCGGTCCGGTAGTCGTGCAGCCAGTCGCCAAGTGTCTGCGGGACGTGTTCCAAGAAGAGCACCAGGCTGGACGAAGACCGGCCGATGGCCTTCAGACGCTCGCGCACGGCCGATGAGCCCTCCCAGTGCGCGACCGCACCGTCGATGCCCCCGAACTCGTCGGCGAATCCTTCAGGAGGGGAGTCGGGCAGGATGCGCCAGTGGTACATCAGTGGAAAGCCCTCGTATTCGTTCCCGAGGACCCAGTTGCTGGTCATGACGTGCACGGCCAGCTCTCGCCAGGCCCCGAACCCCGCTGATCCCACCCCGTACTGGTAGAACATGGGCAGTCCGAAGAGGTTCGCCGTCGACTGCGCATTCTCCGGCCGCAACTCGGTGTCCGTCAGGGGGACCCGCTTGATGAACACCCGCGTGCCATCGATGTCCAGCTCCGCAGACCTGCCGCCGATGCCGGACCCGAGCGGGGCTCCGGCGGCCACGACCTCGCCGAGCCGACGGTCACTCAGAACGGACAGGCGCGTGGCGACGGTCCCATACGTGGCGAGCCGCGCGGCATACCGCGGGTCCGGATGGTGCATCGACGACTCCTCGGTGCCCACAGCCAGGGCTTCGGCGATCTCGCGGACGTGGTCGACCCTATCCGCCGGGGCTGTCGAAGGAGCAGGTGCTCGAAGTCGCCCGACGCGAGACCTCCTGACATCGATCTCTTACGGACACGACCGCAAACGTTCTACCTGCGCGAACACCCACTGTTCACCCATTTGCCCCGGATACGCTGTGGACCACGCGGTACATCGACGCCGCCGTCGACCAGCTTCGCGTCGAGGGCCACGAGATCCGCGACGAGGACGTCGCCCGGCTGTCCCCGCTCAAGCACCGCAATCTCAGTGTGCTCGGCCGCTACCGCTTCACCGCCTCGACTCCGGCCGGCGGCGCCCTGCCGCCCGCTGCGCGACCCGGACGCGCCGGAGCTGGACGAGGACGACGACGGCGGGCAGGAGTGAGCGTCGGTATCACGGCCGCGCTGTCACCCCTACGCGGATGGCAGCGGCGCAACGCCATCGCCGCACTACGCTCACTGTCTCGCTTTGCCAAGAAGCGCGGCCTGATCTTCGCCACCCCACCACCCGGCTCAAGACCGAGGAGATCGAGCGCAATCTGCTGCCGATGACCGACACCGAGGTCCTCGCCGTCCAGCGGGTCGCCGTCACTCCGGTGCAGCGGCTGATCGTCGCCCTGGCCGCCGTCCACGCCGCCCGCGCTACGGCCATCCGACGCCTCACCTTGGACGACCTCGACCTGCCCAACCGTCGCATCACCATCGCCGGACACGCCCAACGGCTCGGCGAACTTCCTCACCAGACCCTGCTGGCCTGGCTCGCCCAGCGTCGCGTCACCTGGCCGAAGACTCCCAACCGGCACGTACTGATCAATACGAAGACCGCTCTGCCGAACGGGCACCAGCCGGGCCGTCGCCGACGAGGCGGGCTGGCGCTAAAGGCGTCTTGCACCGGCACTTCACCGACTTCGACGCCTTCCTCGCTGACCTGGTGCTTGACCGGGCCGCGCAGCTTGAGACGCAGGCGGGTGCGCTGCGCGAGTCCGTCGGCACCGGCACGGTGGCCGACAACCTCACCAACGCGCTGGCCACCTTGTTCGGACCGATTCCGGTGGCCATCATCCCGCTCATCACCTTCCGGGATGAGCTGCGTGCACGGCTGCGGCAAGCCAGGCCCGGAGGCGGCATCGCGATCCTCGCCCAGGCCGCGACCGCGATCTCCGCTTACCTGGACGAGGAACGGGACCGGGGTCGCATCGCGGCCGACGCCGACATTGATTTCCTCACCCGCTCCCTGGTCGGCGGCGGGCATCTCCTGTTCGCCGACCGCGACCTCGGCCCACCGACCACCGCAGCCGTCGACAAGCTCGTGACAGCGGTCATCGCCGACGCCGTGCAACGAAGACCAGCCCAGCGACCCCTCAGTGTCCGCAAACGATTGACGACGGGTGGGGCCGGCATCCAAGGAACCCGGACATTACGGGACGCCAGGGCGGCGTTGATCCCATCGGATCCGACAATGATTGATGACAGGGTTTGACGACATATGGGGTCCATTCCTCCGCGCGGAAGGGGCCCCGATGGCGAACCTGGTCTACAAGCGGGTCCCGACTGACCAGCAGTCGACCGCCCCGCAGAATCTCGTCCTCACCGAGGCCGTCTTCGAGGACCCGGCCGTCTTCGAGGAGGACGCCGGCACCTCCAGCAGCCTCCACCCCCTGCAGCGCCCGAAGTTCCTCGCCCGCTGCCAGCCCGTCGACGGCACCCAGGGCCTCCCGGTCGTCCCGGCCCGGCGCAAGGCACGCCGCGAGTACGAGAACCGCGCCAGCGCCCTCGCCCTAGCCGACCATCGGGCCGGTCTTCGGGGTAGAGGGGTATCGCCGAACTCCGGTTAGGCAGTTCCCCTCTGCAGGCGTGACAAGGCCTCCCGCGATCGCCGTCCCGAAGGGCCTCACGCCGCCGTGAGCCGGTGTCAAGCCGTCTGCCGGTTCTGCCATGCCTGCTCCAGTACCTGGGTGTACAGCTCGACGGGCTGCAGGCCGGCCATGCCGTACTTCCTGTCCAGGACGAAGAACGGCACGCCGCCCGCGCCCAGTTCAGCGGCCTGGCGCTCGTCGGCCCGTACGTCCTCGGCGTACCGGTCGGCGCTGGAGAGCACCTCGCGAACCGCTGCCTCGTCCAGCCCCACCGCGACCGACAGGTCCACCAGAGTCTCCCGGTCGTAGATCGAGCGCTCATCGGCGAAGTTCACCCGGAAGGCGAGATTCATCAGCTCGACCTGGAGGCCGCGGGTCTTGGCAAAGTGCAGCAGGCGGTGGACATCGAAGGTGTTGCCGTGCAGGCGTCCGCCTACCCGGAAGTCGAGCCCTTCGGCGCGTGCCTGAGACGCAGCGTGCTCCTCCCGTGCGACCTGCTGTTCGCGGGTACGTCCATACTGGGCTGCGACGGCGTCGATGATTGGTTTCGTGCCGTTCTCGGCCTTCGGATTGAGTTCGAACGACCGGTACACCACCTCAACGTGGTCACGGTGCTCGAAAGCCGCGAGTGCCCGCTCGAAACGTGCTTTGCCGATGTAGCACCAGGGGCATGCGATATCTGTCCAGATCTCGACGCGCATGTGTCAACTGTCTCCATGTTCGCGATGGGCCGTCCGGGCATGGGGGCCGTGCCGGTGTGGCGGCGGCTCCTGGTTTCGTCCGGACCCAGATGGGGCGTATCCCGGCGGCTGTCGGCCAGGGCTGGCGGGGAATCTAAATCAGGAGGCCGGTCTACTATGGGGTAGACGACCGAACGAATAGTGGCATCGATGGGACAGGCGGACGGCCCGCCTCACGAGCGCCGAGCCGTGTGGTGCGAAGGCGGAGATCTATGCCCGGCCCGCCGACTGGCTGCCGGGCTTCGTTCAACACGCCTGGCGTCGCCCAGGACCGTGTGCGACGCAGGCCCGGCTGCGTACGCGTTACTGCCTCGTCTCTGGTTCGAGGGCATGTCTCTTTGTCGGCGCCGGCAAAGAGACATGCCCGGTGGAGTGCCGAGGTGGTCAGGCGGCCTTGAGCTGTGCGGCGATCTTGATGACGCGTTCGGCCTGGATGCGGGCGGCGGTGCGGGTGGTGTCGTCGACAGGGTTGTTGCCCTGGGCGTCGACGTGGGAGGTGCCGTAGGGGTTGC